>JASBTH010000166.1 GCA_030148525.1 Saprospiraceae bacterium
AGTGGCGGCGACGCCTTTACACACCTCGGTCAGGTTGTGCGGCATCATATTGGTTGCCATACCTACAGCAATACCGGAGGCTCCGTTTACCAGCAGGTGAGGGAGTTTGGAGGGCAGAACGGTGGGTTCCTCCATGGAGTCGTCGAAGTTCAATTCGAAGTCAACCGTCTCCTTTTTTATATCTGACAACAGCTCATCGGCGATGCGACGCAAGCGGGCTTCCGTATACCGCATTGCTGCCGGGCTATCACCGTCCATACTGCCAAAGTTCCCCTGGCCGTCGACTAAGGGGTAGCGCAAAGACCACCACTGAGCCATACGAACCATGGTGTCATATACGGAGGAATCACCGTGTGGGTGGAATTTACCGAGCACATCCCCCACAATACGGGCCGATTTACGATGGCTTTTGTTGTAGCCCAGACCCAATTCCTGCATACCGTACAACACGCGGCGGTGTACGGGCTTTAAACCATCACGGACATCGGGAAGTGCACGAGAAATAATGACTGACATCGAGTAATCGATGTAAGCCGACTTCATTTCTTCCTCGATATTGATGGGAATAATACGCTGATTCGACATGTAGGTTTATCTCTTCGGTTATCGTTCGTTTTGATCGATTCATTTTCGACCACTGCTGCCTTTGTCTAAGACATGCAAAAATACAAAATGCCCTACATATTTTAGGTAAGCAACCTAACCTTTCTCGACCAATAACTGTTGTGCATCGAGATCAAGCAAACCTTTTTTCCGGAAGGATAAGTCCCATCGCCCCTGAGAACGGTGGATTACTATCTTTGCACAAATTTTTACGCATGGAGCGCAAACAAGTCAAGCCGTATACGGAGACGGAGAGCAAGAAAAAACAGGTCTCGACCATGTTTAACCGAATTGCTCCCTACTACGATTTACTGAACCGGGTCCTATCCCTGGGTATAGATACCATTTGGCGAAAAAAAGCCATTAACAGCCTGAAAAGCGACAAGCCGCAGTTAATACTCGATGTGGCTACCGGAACCGCCGATGTAGCTATGGAAACTGCCCGCCGCTTATCTCCCGAGCGCATTGTCGGTATCGACATCTCAGCCCAAATGCTGGAAGTAGGTCAGCGCAAGATCGAAAAGCACGGGTTAGATACGGTGATCGAATTACAGGAGGGCGATTCCGAAAATCTCCCCTTCCAGGATAATACCTTTGATGCCGTAACCGTTGCCTTTGGCGTACGCAATTTCGAACACCTGGAAAAAGGACTCTCGGAAATGAATCGCGTACTAAAGCCGGGGGGTAAATTAGTGGTCCTGGAGTTTTCCAGGCCTACGCTTTTTCCGTTTAAACAACTATTTAACGGGTACTTCAAATACATTTTGCCCGCTATCGGTCGTTTAACGTCCAAAGATCCCAAAGCATATCGGTACCTGTACGAAAGTGTGCAGGCATTCCCGGATGGACAGGACTTTGTGCATATATTGGATAAAACCGGATATACCCAGAATCAATGCAAGCCACTTACGCTCGGAATCTGTTCCCTGTATCAGGGTCGAAAGTAATCCTCATCCTGGGTTTAGCCTTGCTGGCAGCCCTGCCAGCCCAAGCCCAAAAGTATCGGGGCAATTACAACTTCCTGGAATTTCAGCAGAAACCGTATTACTTCGGAATAACCCTGGGGTATAACACCTCCACCTTCCGCCCTTTCCAATCGCGCGATTTCCTGCGAAGCGATAGCATTCAGGTTGTGGAAGGACTGAGCGGGCCAGGCTTTAACCTGGGGATTGTTACCAACCTCAAGATCGGTGAGTATTTCGATTTTCGCTTCCTCCCTACCCTATCCTTCGCCGAACGCAACCTGACCTACGACCGTCGTACACAATTGAATGCCTCCACCCGGACTATTTCCTCCGTGTTCGTGGAATTACCCTTTCATCTGCGGTATAAATCGGCACCCTTTCAGGATAAGCGGGTTTTCGTCATCGCCGGGCTGAAATACGGTTTTGACGTTGCCAGCGACAGCCGGACCAAACAGGCCGAAAGCCTGGTGAAGATTTCCCCCAATGATTTCAGCCTGGAATACGGAGCCGGTGTGCAGTTTTTCTTCCCCTTTTTCATTTTCTCTCCCGAATTCAAAATTTCCCACGGAATCGGCAACAGCCTGATTTACAACAATAACCTGGAGGAATCCACCGTACTGGAAAAAGTGTTATCCCGAACGTTTACGATATCGCTTCATTTTGAAGGCTAGCCTTAACAGGTTTGAGGTGTGAGGGAAGGTCCCAGGTTGCCTCAAACCTAACCTCAAACCCCAAGCCTCAAACCTCAAACCCCAAACCTCAAACCTCAAACCTGATAAACCCCCTAATGTCGGGATAAAAAACATGAAACTCCTGTTCCAGTAGATCGTAATCTCGATTGAGACTATCCACTACTCCTTCCAGCCATTCGGGTCGACTGACCCTGGTTTTCATGCGTTCAAAGGTATAGGCTACTCCGGGCAAGGTGCCGTAGGAAGGCAACCAATCGTGCCGGATCATATTCGGCACCCGCTCCTGCAGGCGGGGGGGCATTATGTGCAGATGGGCTTCCATAATGCGATACATGCGTTGGGTGAATTCCGCGAGGGTTTCGTCGGGGAAATAAGTGTTCCAATTTTGCGCAAGCACATAATCCAGTAACACATCCAGAACCACCGGGGCGTACTTCCGGTGTTTTTTGCGTAAGCGAGCCACTCCGGCTTGCACTGCCGGGTGTTGATCGGTAAAGTTGTCGATGGCGTAGTGAAGCTCAATACCACGCTGATAAGCCGGAGGCATAGCTCGCTGTTCATGCTTTCGCAAAAAGTCAGCCAGAAAGTTGCCGATCAGGTGTTCTTCGGAGCCTCGGGACAGGGATAAATGTGCTAAAAAATTCATCGAATTGTTTTCGGCCGGACCTGCTGTGCTCAGTATTGGTATTACAAGTAATTCGGTCTATATTTGCGCCGCATTACGGCGGTCCGTGGCCGTTGATTTCTAAAAGATACAACTTACTGCACTATGGGTTTACGATGTGGTATTGTGGGACTCCCCAATGTCGGAAAATCTACGCTCTTTAATGCGCTGACATCGGCCAAAGCACTGGCGGCCAATTATCCGTTCGCCACCAAAGACCCGAATGTAGGGGTCATTACGGTTCCCGATCATCGACTCGACAAGCTGGAGGAATTGGTAAACCCGCAAAAGGTCATTCCCACCACCGTTGAGATTGTCGATATCGCCGGCCTCATCAAAGGAGCCAGTCAGGGCGAGGGCTTGGGAAACCAGTTCCTGGCCAATATTCGGGAAGTGGATGCCATTATCCACGTCGTGCGTTGCTTCGAAAATGATAATGTCGTGCACGTAGATGGCAGTGTTAATCCCGTGCGCGATAAGGAAATCATCGACACGGAACTTATCCTTAAGGATCTGGATACTGTTGAAAAGCGACTCGAAAAGTTACGCAAGAACTCCAAATCCGGGGACAAAGAAGTTCTTCGACTCGTCGAGACAGCCGAGCAGATCAAGGCCCACCTCGAAGACGATAAGCCGGCGCGGACGCTGGAGTTCGATAAGGAGGAAGACCTGGAGCTGCTCGACGACATGCTCCTGCTCACTAACAAACCCATACTATACGTATGTAATGTGGATGAGGATGCCGTGCACGATGGTAACCAACACACCAAAGGCTTTATGGAAGCCGTCGCCAACGAGGATGCCGGGATCATCCTTATCAGTGCCGGCATAGAAGCTGATATTGCCGAACTGGAATCAAAAGAGGAACGCCAGGAGTTCCTGGCCGAGATGGGCCTCGATAAACCCGGCGTTCACCACCTCATCACCGCCAGCTACAAACTACTCGACCTGATCACCTATTTCACCGCCGGTGAAAAAGAAGTACGGGCCTGGACCATCCGTCGCGGCACCAAAGCTCCCCAGGCCGCCGGTGTCATCCACTCCGATTTCGAAAAAGGCTTCATCCGGGCCGAGGTCATTCCCTATGCCGATTACGTGCAATACGGTTCCGAGGCCAATGTGAAAGCAGCCGGTAAAATGTCGGTAGAAGGCAAGGAATACGTAGTTAAAGACGGTGATGTGATGCACTTCCTTTTCAATGTGTAATTCAGGTTTGAGGTTTGGGGTTTGAGGTAAGGTCTGAGGTAAAGGTTAGAGGTTTGGTTCCAGCTGTGAGGATTAGCGCACCACCTCACATCCCAAACTTTCCCTGACCGACGAAGTCCGTACGGACGAATAAGGTGAATCTAAACCTGATTGGTGCTTATTCCGAGCAAGCGAACTTCGTTTATTATGGACTTGTACTGGGCACGATCCAGAGGATCAGCGCACCACCTCACACCTCAAACCTCACACCTCAAACCTCAAACCTGTCTAGTACTGCCACATATCCAGGTATTTAGTAAAGATCTTTGTAAGGTTTTCGGCGTCGGCGATAGCGCGGTGATGAATACCCGTAAACTCGAATCCTTCGTTTTCTACGGCACGCCGCAAACCGGAAGGCTTGCGCAAGCGCTTAATATCCTGGTATTGACGCTTTAGGTTGATGTGCACACGGGCCCAGTCGGGATCGAGATGATGTAATTCGCAATCACTGACGAGTTGGCGTTTATCAAAACTACCCCAGGAACAAAGTACATAGTCTTCATCCATCATGTAGCCCCAATCCATAAAATCTTCAATAACCCGGTCGAAGGTTTCAGCCCGGTCGACATCCTCCTGGGTGATGCTGGTAAGTTCTTCACAAAAAGCTGATAAATTGGGGCTGACGATGGGGCGCACAAAGCGGCTAAAAACATCCTCTACTTCTCCGTAGCCATTGACCAGCAAGGCGCCGATTTCGATAATCTCCTGTACTTTCTTGGGCGGACGCCCCCGCCAGCAGGTAGCTTCCAGGTCGTAGATAATAAAATTCACAGGACATAGCTTTTGTGCGATCAGGTTGGGTAAAGATACGAAACAACGGCTTACTTCTCGGCGAGAATATGCTTTAGATCCGATATCTCTTCGTGTAGTT
>JASBTH010000172.1 GCA_030148525.1 Saprospiraceae bacterium
ACGGCTAACGGCTAACGGCTAACGGCTAACGGCTAACGGCTAACGGCTAACGGCTAACGGCTAACGGCTAACGGCTCAGTTTTCCTTTTCCATGCAACAGGTCAAATTAGAGGGCAGAAAACTTGGCTGCATTCATGAGCAAATACACCGCAGTTACGCCTCGTAAACCGTAAGCCGTACATCGTGGGCCGTAAACCGTGAGCCGTCTACCATGGGCCGTGGACCGTGGACCGTGGACCTTTATCTGTGCGCCGCCTAAGCCACTTCGCTGCGAACCACTGCGATCCTTTGCGGCCTTTGCCTGAAAAAGGGAGGCTAGAATTCTAAAGGCAGATGGCCAGTCGTAAAGAAACCCATAGTAGAATCGAAGACTCAAAGAGTAATATCACAATGATCATGGCTATGCTAATCGAAAATCTTTATTCCCCATACTGAAGCTCCGTGTTCAGGTACTGCAAAAGACCAAGTATCTTGCGCGATCCAGCTTAACCTACACCTACGCCCGTATGGGCTCCGGCAGCCAGGGAAGGATCAGCGCTCCTTTTTGATCCGTCTGCCGTAAACCGTGGACCGTGAGCCGTGAGCCGTGGACCTTGGACCTTGGACCGTGGACCGTTTTAACTTCTGATTTCTAAATTCATATTTCTGACTTCAACCCAGTCATACTTTCCCGGCTGAGTACACTAAAGGTAAAATCATCACAAAAACCTTAAACGTACTCATCATGAAAACCATCGTAAATCTGTTCCTGCTGCTTGGCTTATTTGTAACCGGAACGGTTCAAGCTCAGCGCATTAGTCCCAAGAAGTCCATCCGGTTGAACACCACCCAGAAATTGAGCATTAAGACTCCGACCCAGGACTGTAAAGAAACGCTGCGTATCAATTTGCAAGGCGGACGTGTCCAGACACCGCAGCACACCCCGACCAACAAAGTAAAGTTCTGGAGTTCGAACGGACACTTTTTCATCCGCGCGGTAAAGCCCATTAAAGAAGGTGACTTCATCTGGGCCAAGTTTTACATGAAGCCTGGTTATCCTGCTGCCGATGTTACGGGCCTGAAAGTTGCTTACTCCGTGCAGCCCCGAAGTGCTGCCAACAAGCGTTACTGCTATATTTCTCAAACTCGTATTGCGCAGGGAGCTTCTCCTAATATCGGTACGGTTCGTTTGGATGATCCCAAGAATTTGTACGGTTCCGGCGTCCACAGCGCAACCCCCTTTGGCGGAAAATTTGCCTGCGGCAACGACTATAAGACCATTGCGCTGAAGCTGGTGATGCAGCCAGGTGACCTGATCGTAATTAAGGGGCTGCGGGTTTCCTTTGATTGCCCCAGCACCACGCCGTCAATTGTTTGCCCGGTTAATCTGCCCGATCCCCTGCTGAAGTATGGCGGATCCCAGATCAGCGGCAATTACGTACGACACAAAATTCCGGTATCTAATTGGAATGCCTACCCCGGACTGTTGTTCGCGGCAGCCCCCTACCTGCCAGCTTGCGGCACGAATGCGAACTCTTCCCGTACCTGGGTCGACATCTACGACGAGAACAATAACCGTATCTATGGCTTCTGTGCGCTGGGTAACCCGAGCAACCTGCAGAATCTGTGGTTCGCGGTTAAGAAGGGGGAACAACCGCCATACCGTGTACGGATCGTGATGCGGGATCGTGCTTGCGGCGTAGTGTACACTTCAAATTGGATATCGATTCCGCAGACGTAGGAGTCAAGTAGAAAGGAGCGATTAGCAAGCTCTACGACAAAAAAGGCAGATGGCATCGGGGATGGCATCCCCGATGCTATCCCCGATGCTATCCCCGATGCCATCTTAAAGTTTTCCACAAAGTTATCCACAATCTGCAATCTGCCCGACACTTCCCGTCCCAAAAACCCAGCGCCCCTTCCCGACAATTGTCAAGAAGGGGCGCTAAATGTTTACTGGTTGATCTGCTATCCTTTGACCAACTAGCGTGTTACGTTAAACTTACCGGTGAAGTCAGAACCTGCTTCCCCGATCCGGTACATATATGAGCCCGGAGGCAGATCCTGAATGCCCAATTGCAGGATTTGTTCTTCCAACTCCACTGTAAGCTCTTTCCGCAGGATCATCTGGCCCATCAGATTGAAGATGGTGAGCTCCGTTTCGCCTTTTGGCAAACCCTGCAAAGATAAATTGAGCTGATCGGACGCCGGGTTCGGATATACCCGTACCGAAGCTGTCTGGTTCGGTTTCCCCAGATCGATCTGGGAAGGAGCCGTTACCCCCTCAATGGTTCCCGACGTGCATTCGCCCTCCTCGTACAGACGTACGTTGCGGAATTGCGATTCACCAACGGGTGTTCCAATATCGTGATCGGCAACGAAGAACAGGCGGTTTGCCCGTCCGCGCAGGAATTGACCGACGGGAATCTCGTAAGTCTTCCACTGACCATTGCCGGAGTAATTCCGGAAGTTGGGGATACCCCAACGCTGTGTACCCCAAAGTTGGAAGGTCTGCGTACTGGAAATACGGTTGTCGTCGTCGAAGCCGATACCATGGATCTCCCCCTGGCGGCTCGACTTGAATTCAAAGGTCAGCATGGTATTGACCGTCAGTTCGTAATCGATATCAATGGATTTCCAGGCATTGCGATCGATCTTGATTCCTTTGCCGCCATCGGTTTTCTCGAGATCACCGCGATCCTGCGTACCACCGTAGCTTTTGGGCTGATTCAGGTTGAAATCGATCGCCGCGCAGGCAGGATCATCATTGCCGTCGTCACCACTACCGCTATCTCCACCGCCGGTATCAATACAGAATTGCTTACTCGACGAACTGGTGAACTGGCTCACATTCATGATCTGCTGGTTATTCGGGCCGGTCAGAACCAGAGAACCATCGCCGTAATCACAGCAGAAACCGTCGTTGTCGGAATCGCTTACCCGGAAGGTGTAGCATCCATCTTCCAGACACCAGGTCTTGGATATCTGCTGTCCTTCGTTCTTATCTTCGTAGGGACCACCCTCCTCAACCGTATTACCGTCGCTGTCGAGTAATTCCCAGGTAGTTTCGCTGCCAAACAGATCAAGGGTGAGGGTCATGCTGACCTCTTCACAAGTATTGCCCGAATCGCCGTTGCCGGAGTCCCCATTACCCGAATCACCGTTGCCGGAATCCCCATTGCCACCATCGGCAGGACAGGTAGAAAGGCAACTCGACGTTGCTACGGAATTGCGGATCAGATTACCCGGTTGATCACCAAAGCCCTTACTCAGGTTGATCCCCACGGAGGTAATGTGGCAGTACGACATGATGGTGCCGCCGTCGCGGGGACGAGCCGGTACCGAGCAGCTACCTTCGGTATAACCCGGGCAACCATCAAGGGCCGTTCCATTGCCATTCCAGGCACAGGCGTGCGTGTGCTGAGAACCAAAGAGGTGACCAAACTCGTGCGCAGAGGCCATCACCGTGTATGAGTAAGTAGGCACCGAGCGGTAAAACGGACTGACACTGACAAAACTGAGTTTGTAAGAATCCGAGAAACTGCAAATACCATCCACGTAGGCAATACCGCCACTGGCCTGGTACGACAGCAACTGCGCCAAATCGCCGTTGAAGCTACGACGGGTCGACTGGAATTGCTGCAGAAGCGTATACGAGTCTGAACCATTGTAGGGACTACTGGTATCCCAAATGAATATTTCAGATATCTTAATGGAAACATTTTCATTAGCATACAGGGTTGCCACCTCGTTGAAAAAACCGGTCACAAATTGCATCACACCATTAGTGCCGTTCTTATCGCGGTAGATATCGTTGTCTACCTCGAGGTACATACTAATACACTTGTCAGAAGAGCGCAGGTCGGCCCGCGGGCTTACTTCTGCCTTGGAATAGGCCCGGCCGGTATCTTCCGTAGCACATTCAAAAGGCTTGTCGGAGGCATTGTCGGGTGTGAGCAAATACGTAGCGCCTTCTTCCCCGTACTTTCCCAGGGATAAGTTACCCATCGTGGGACTACTGACCAGGGCACGCATTTCGTCTCCGTACACGGTGAGGGTGACCATGGATTCCTCATCTCCTTTGACAACGCCCCGGTAAAAGAGCACTTCTTCAAATTCGACGGGACCTTCAGTGGATGCAGTATACACCGCAAAGCCATCGGCCAACACCTCGGTTTGCACCACTTCCACTTCCAGGGAAGAGCGCAAGGTAGATGGTAAGGTAAAGGTTAGGGTCTGAGGTTTGTCTTTCTGTAATTGACGCACTTCCCCCTCATTAATGGAAAGGACGTCACAATCGGAGCAAGCCGATGTAATCTCATTGGTTCGCAATTGTGGCGCTTGCGCAAAAAAACGGTAACTGGTGAAGCTTGTTCCATTCTCTTTTGCCGCTGCCACCCTTTTCGCCGGAGCGATACTCGTCTGGGCCCCTGCCCATGCACATAGGCATGCCAGGAGAAGCGTGGATAGCAATCTCATGTGTTTCTATCTAGTTTAAGTTAACGATGCATGTACCCAACCAGTGGTTAGACACACGTGTGCCAAAATGGTTAAATAAGCGCCAGCCTTTGGCTGAACTGCTTTGACCAACAAAATAGAATGGCTAGTTACGCTTGAGGGGAGGGACAGCAATACTGCACGATATAGTGCCGGGAGTCCGTATCCACAGCTTGGGTAAATAAGAGCGTTGTGGCCCATACTCACCTATCGAAGGCAGCACCGCATATGTCTTGTTACGAAAAGAAAAGTAAATGGTTTACTTTTTCGACAACAATCTGCAATATATGGAAAAATTAGCATACCGTCCAGCAAAACGATAGTGGCGCAGTCTTTTTCTGGTGCAGTGGGACTACCATCAACCAGCCTTATGATGTTGGAGGATACGTTCGATGGGTTGAGGGGTCTCAGGAAAGGTCGTCGTTGAAAAGTTACCCCTAGAACGGGCTCTAGTGCACTTTAGTGTTTTTTCATATTTTAAAAATATGATTTTAACATAAACTGGCCAAATTGAGGCTGAAATATACCCTGTTAGGGGTAGGGATTACCCCTTATTTTTGGCGAACGCCAAAAATAAGGGGTGGAAGGTGATCCTTTTTGACGTAAGTCATAGAATAAGCAACGTATTATCAAGCCCCTGCCACCAGAAAAACCAGCGCCGCCAAAACTGCACCAATAATTGGCCCCACCACCGGAATCCAGGCATAACGCCAGTCGCTACCCCCTTTATTCCTGATAGGCAGGAAAGCGTGCATCAACCGCGGCGACAGGTCACGGGCCGGATTGATGGCGTAGCCCGTGGTACCTCCCAGGCTAAGACCAATGGCGGTTACCAGCAGGGCCACCGGTAATGCATCCAACGAGCCCAGGGTTACTTCTTCATCGCCGATTTGGGCACCGGCCAGGAAAAAGACCCCCAGCACCAACACAAACGTACCAATGATCTCGCTGGTGAGATTGGAAGGCGTATCCCGAATGGCCGGCGAAGTGCAAAAGACATCCCGGATTACCGCAGGATTGTCAGATAAATCAAAGTGAGGCCGGTAATGCAGCCACACCAACACGGCACCGGTGGCTGCCCCCAGAAACTGGGCCAGCAAATACCCCGGCACCAGACTCCAGGAAAAAGTACCCGCGGTGGCCAGCCCGATGGTCACCGCCGGATTGATGTGAGCCCCGCTGATGGAAGCAGCCACAAATACCCCCACAAAAACGGCCAGCCCCCAGCCCAGAGTGATAACGATCCAGCCACCGTTCTGGCCCTTGGATTTCGGCAGGATGACGTTGGCAACGACGCCGTCGCCCAGGATGATCAGCAAGCAGGTGCCCAGGAATTCAGCGAGGAATGGAGTCATGGTGGTCAGGTTTTAGGAGACTTTGATGTTAATTTCTCGTTTTCACTAAAAACGTGAAATAAGATCAATGAAAAGTACTTATTTAAATAAATAAGCGGTTTTAAGCACAATTGCGCTTAAAAAAATGCTTATTCAGCGTTTTCCAGAGCAATCAGTGACCTTGACTGCCTGATCAGAAAGATACTCCTCCCGCTTGCTGTGGAAGATTTGCCTAACTCAACGCATGACTTTCCGTAGTAAAGAAGAATACCAATAAAAGACACTAGGATTCCCCTTAATACTAACCAGAAGAAAA
>JASBTH010000177.1 GCA_030148525.1 Saprospiraceae bacterium
CGACGCCAATAAATCGCTGAGCCGGGCCAAAAAGATGCTACCCGACTTTGGTGATGAGTACATTTCCATCGAGTTGATCCTGCTGGGCATTCTGAAGGGCGATGATAAGGGTGGACGCATTCTGAAAGAAGAAGGCGTTACCGAGAAAAGTCTGAAAGCGGCTATTGAGGAGCTGCGCAAGGGCCGTAAGGTCACTGACCAAAGTGCGGAAGACAGCTATAATGCTTTGAATAAATACGCCATCAATCTGAACGAACGGGCCGAGAGCGGCAAGCTCGATCCCATCATTGGCCGGGACGAAGAAATTCGTCGGGTGTTGCATATTCTCTCCCGCCGGAAGAAGAATAACCCAATCCTTATCGGTGAAGCCGGGGTTGGTAAAACTGCCATCGTGGAAGGTATCGCCTGGCGCATTGTCAAGGGCGATGTCCCTGAGAACCTCAAGACTAAGAAGCTCTACGCCCTGGATATTGCGGCCCTGATCGCCGGTGCCAAGTACAAAGGGGAGTTTGAGGAACGCCTGAAAGGCGTAATCAAGGAAGTGACCGCCGCCGACGGCGAGGTGATCCTCTTTGTGGACGAGATCCACACGCTCATCGGAGCCGGTGGCGGACAAGGGGCCATGGACGCCGCTAACATACTGAAGCCTGCCCTGGCGCGCGGTGAACTCCGGACCATCGGTGCGACTACCAGCGATGAGTACCAGAAATATTTTGAGAAGGATAAAGCACTGGTACGTCGTTTCCAGACGGTCTTCATCGACGAGCCAAGTGTGGAGGATACGATCTCCATTCTGCGGGGACTGCAGGAGCGCTACGAGGTATACCACAAGATCGAGATCCTCGACGATGCACTGATCGCAGCGGCCGAGCTGTCGCACCGCTACATTACCGACCGGGCACTGCCGGATAAGGCCATTGACCTCATCGACGAGGCGGCGGCCCGTCTGCGCCTGGAGCTGGATTCCGTTCCGGAGGAGATCGATGAGTGGGACCGGCGTGTGCGCCAGCTCGAGATCGAGCGGGAGGCATTAAAACGGGAGGATAACAAAAAGGCCATGGAAGCCCTCAAGGAGCAACTGGCCAATGCCAAGGAGAAACGCGACTCCCTGCGGGCTACCTGGCAAAATGAAAAAGAGATCGTGGATACGGTCCAGTCGATCAAAAAGGAGATCGAAGAGCTGGAACAGCAAGCCGAGCGCGCCGAGCGCAACAGTGATTTTGAGGCTGTTGCCAAAATTCGCTACGGTCAGTTGCAGGAAAAGCAGGCTATGTTGAAGTCGGCCGAGGAAAAGTTGGCCAATCTCCCCGATGATAAGCGATTCACCAACGACGAGGTGACCGCCAATGATATTGCTCAGGTCGTCAGCCGCTGGACGGGTATTCCCGTCGAGAAGATGACCCAGAGCGAACGGGAAAAACTGTTGACCCTGGAAGACGAGATCGGCAAGCAACTGATCGGGCAACACGAAGCCGTACGCGCCGTATCCGATGCTATCCGCCGGAGTCGTGCCGGACTGCAAGACCAGGATCGACCCATCGGTTCGTTCATTTTCCTGGGACCGACCGGTGTCGGTAAGACGGAGTTGGCCCGTACCATTGCCGAAGTACTCTTCGACGATGAAAAGGCCATGACCCGCATCGATATGAGTGAGTATCAGGAACGCCACGCAGTGAGCCGCCTGGTAGGTGCGCCTCCGGGCTACGTGGGTTACGACGAAGGTGGCCAGCTGACCGAAGCTGTGCGCCGTCGTCCCTACAGCATCATCCTACTCGACGAGATCGAGAAGGCCCACCCCGATACCTTCAATATTCTATTGCAGGTATTGGACGATGGTCGTCTGACCGATAATAAAGGACGGGAGGCAAACTTCAAGAATACTATCATTATTATGACCTCCAATATGGGGGCCGAAACGATCCTGGAAAACTTCGAAGATCTCGACGCTCTGGGCGATAAGCACCGGACCGAGATCCTGGAAACGACCAAGCAAGAAGTATTCGAACACCTGAAGGAAAACCTGCGTCCGGAGTTCCTCAACCGGATCGACGAGCAGATTATGTTTCTGCCATTGACGCGCCAGGAAATCCACCAGATCCTGGACCTCCTGTTGATCAAGGTCCGCAAGATGCTCGGCAAGCAGGGCATTGCCATCGAGATCAGCGAACCGGCCAAGGACTTCCTGACCGGCCTCGGTTACGATCCCCAATTTGGTGCCCGCCCCATGAAGCGGGTGCTGCAACGCGAGGTGGTGAACGAACTTTCCAAACTGGTGCTCAGCAGCGAGTACGGTCCCGGGGATACGATCTACATTCACACCGATCCGAAGGGATTGACCTTTTCCAAAGAGCCCTTTGAGGTGGAGGTGGAATAAGACTGGAGACCGGGGGAGCAAGCTCCCCCTTTTAGAGACTAGATCGCCCGTCGGGCTTGAAGAGGGTTAACCAAGCCCGGCTTACGCATTACGTAAGTCGGGCTTTTCCATTTGTAAAACTTCGCTTCCCAAAACCGGCTTTGAAGATGTTCTTTTTAGGAGGGAATTCCGGGCCGGTTTTGGGAAGCAATCCAAGATTACCCCTATTCATGCAAGAATAGTACAAGCAAACGCAGAAATAGTGGAAGTCCCGTCAGTCAAGATAGCTTAGATTAGGGTATCCCAGCTCTGTACCTATTCCACCCTTAAGACTCCACGTTTATATGCTTGATCATGCTTCAGTGGTCCTGACCGGTCCAAATGGTCAGGGAATGCATAGGTGGATCAGGGTCTGAATACGGCAAGGTTATTTCCGCTGGGCACCTCCGTAACCTATTCCAAAAAATAAAATCAAAGACCATGAAGGCCAATCCTATTTCCATACTACTTTGTACGGTTATCGTTATTGGTTCTATCAACTTCCTGAAAGCGCAAATTTTGTACGATGATCTGCAAGATGTAGCGGAGTACGTACTCGATGGAAGAAAGTGGAATAAGACCGATGTCTTTGCTAAGTGGTAACGTTAAAGCATAATTGTATTTCCACCAAACTAGAAAACCCACCTTTAAATGAAAACCACTTTACTCAGCATTCTAGCACTCTTTTTAGCTCTTTCATCACAGGCTCAGTTAAAACTAGATGTAACCGGCGATTCACGAATAACAGGACGATTAGATTTACAGACCGCTAGTGGAGGAAATTTGTTTTTAGGCTTTAATACCGGCCAAAATAATATGGGCGGTAGCCAAAATACATTTGTTGGAACCAAAGCTGGAGAAGGGAATGAAACGGGTACTGCGAACACCTTTTTGGGTGCGTACGCTGGAGTGGCGAATATCAACGGTCATGATAATGTGTTTGTTGGACAAGGAACAGGAGGCCAAAATATCTCTGGCCGTTATAACACCTTTTTAGGATCATTTAGCGGGCCGTTCAATACATCGGGTATTGAAAATACTATCATAGGGAATGCGGCCGGTAATCTCAATACCTCGGGTTTTCGAAACACCTTCGTAGGTCGGTTGGCTGGTTCTACAAATGAAACGGGTCAGTACAATACCATCCTCGGGTTTAATCTGCCGGATGATTCTGAAAACGCCCGGATAGACATTTATAATGTGGATGGAAAGCTACTTAGAACTCTTCCGTTGCTACAAAGTGGTGAGGGGAAGGTTCAATTAAACACCGATCAATTTCCAGAAGG
>JASBTH010000084.1 GCA_030148525.1 Saprospiraceae bacterium
GATAGTCACATCTTCTACGTCGTCGGTGCACAGATCAGTAGCAGTGATAGAGAATTCTACCGGACCAGCGCAGTCTTCGTTGCTGATTGAGCAGAAGGTATCTTCACCAGTGATCGTCAGTTCAGGATCAACATCATCGTATACAACGATGTGCTGCGTGTACTGCCAGTAACCGAAGCTACCGTAGCGGAAATCCGTGTCGTCACCCTGTACGTTACCCGAGATGTCGCTATCCGTTTGGTCTCCGTCGTTCGCCCAGGTGCTCCCGTTACAACCACGGCAGCTGGCACCGATTCTTCCGGGTGAATAGCCTTCGTAATACTCTTCCGTAGAAGGATCGTTATTTCCGGAAACTACGTTCCACCAGTAATCTTCGATGTAATCGGGCGTAGCGGGATCGTCCGCCGAGTTGTTGTCAGCCGAAGGATCGGAATCATTATCGTAGTACACCGTATCGGGTAATCCATCGGCAAAGTTGCGCTTCACAATGACGTAGATATCTTCGTCACCCGGATCGTCGTCCCCATCAGGATGCGTTGGGTTCTCTTCGTTCCACCCGTCCCAGTCTCGGGATACGATGGTAGGCTGAGCTTCTCCGTCGTATTCGCACCAGTTGATAACGCGGTAGGTGCGGAAGATTTTGTAGCAAGCATCGGGATCCTGCGTAGCAAAGAATCGCTCATCTTCGCTGGATACAGCGATCAGATCGCAAGCTTCTTCAGCGAATTCAACGCCGTTGATCTCAACATCGTCGCCGCAGTCAGCAGCCTGGTCAGCAGGGAATTTAACCCAGTAGTCGTGGTGAGCTACTACGTTAATTACTTGCTCACAGATAGCAGAGCGCTCTTCGTTATCAGTACCCAGGTTCTTAACGGCCTGGAACTGGCGAGTGATGGTTCCGAATCCGCAGCGGTCCAGATCTTCGATCGGATCGAGGTCTACGATTTCGATATTGCTACAGTTGCTGAAAGGTACAGCAGGCGTACCGAAGCTGCTCAGGTCTTCCAGTGCAGGATCATCGCAGAACGTGGTAGCGCCTTGGAGATCAGCACAGATAGGCTCAACCTTGTCTTCGATGGTCAGCTCCATCCAGCAGATGTTGGTATTAGGCATGGCCATGCCGGTCCATGGATCAACTGCGTTATCAGTACCGCGCAGCTCGATCAGCACTTCGGCAGCCAGGTCACAGCAGAAGAATTCGATGTAATCAGCCCACTCGGTGTAGAATACACCATCCTCTTCAACCAGATCATCCATGTCGAAGTTGCCGGAATCGATGCACTCCTGAGGAACCGCACGACGTACGTGCAGGCTTTCCAGTGCGCAGTTATCCCAGGAACCTTCGTCGATGTCAGCGGCAAAAACTTTAGCGTAGCCTTCAGTGCTCAAGGAAACATTCAGGTCACCATCGCACTTCATTACCGGAGCGATCTGGTCTTTAACGGTAAAGAAGGTTACCCCTTTGGCGCTGTTGTAGCAACCATCAAAGGCCTCGACCACCAAACCGTACACACCAACGGGGATGCCGGCGGCCATGCCGTTGATCATCGGGAAGTTGGTCTCGCGCCAGATGGTATCGCCAGTTGGGATGCCGTAAGCGATTTCTGGTCCGAATTGCCAGATTTCCACAGAGTAATCAGCAATTTCACAATCCTCAATGTCGAATCCGAAGGTAGACTTCAGGTCTTCCAGATCGATAGAGAAAGCAGCCGTGCAATCAACCGGACCGGTCGACAGGGTAGTAGAATAATCCGTGCTGTAGGCATAGCCGTACAGTTGATCTGCGCCGGTATCGCCGGGAGAAAAAGAAACATTGCGGGCATTATCCTTGAACTCAGGCGCATCGAAGTCACCGATCTTGATCAGCACGGTATCCACGGGAACAACCTCCTCCGCACACCAATCAAACACACTGATCACACGCTCGATCTTCACGCCATTACCATTGCAAATCGGGAACTCCTGTTCATCCGTCCGGACACCGAAACTGCAATCTACTTCATTCAGGTATAGGGTATCACCAAAGGCATTGATCCAATACGGCCATACATTCACCGCTTCGTCCACCACACTGCAGGCTTGCACCATAACTGGTTGCTCTACAAAGTGAAGATCTTCCAGAGCCGGACGGATAAAGACAATCACCTGTTCGGCGGTAACCTGGTCGCCTTCGGGGCCCTCCGCTACGAAGGTCCGGATAAGTTTAGCAAAATAGTCGTCTTCACAATCTCCAAACTGTACTTCGTCGGTAAAGTATTGATCGGCCAGCGTAGCACTACAGGCATCGGCAAATTCCGCCGACCCAATGTAGTATTCACTGGCAGGGTCAATGGTTTCGGCATTGTCTTTCACCCAATCGAGATCGTTACAGAACAAGGTATCGATCACAAAATCGGTATCCTCCAGCACCGGAGCGGCTTTGTCTTCCAGCAACAAATGCCCCCAGCGCGGTTCACATTCTTTATTTACCGTTTCTACCAGGAAGCGGATATTTCCATCCACAAACTGGCTCGCATCGAGTTCCGTTGGCCGGTAGAACACGCCATTTAGCCCATCCGCCGTGAACCGGTAGTAGCCACCTAACGGATAGGTCGGGAAATCACATTCCGGATAGTATTGTTGGAGCAATAATCCAGGCTCAATAGTCGCCGAGCAGGATTCATCAGCAACTACGTTTACTTGACCGAAAGCAGCAAAGGCAGCAGCCTTTTTCCAGCAATCCCCAATATTCGTTTCCCCATCGGGATCGTCGTATGACTCGTCCGTCTCGTAGCTGTCGTCCGACATGTCCATGGCCATAAACTGTTCGCCATCCAGGAAATAATCAGACACGGGTTCGCCCTGGTAATTGACGGCCAGGCCACTGGCTTTGCTATTGAAGGTAAGGTTGAGGCCCGCAACTTCATCAATCTTTTCGGGAGCCACTTCCACAACGTAGCGCACCAATACCTTTTCCCCGGGCCATAGCAAGCCGGTTCCGGGCGCAAAAAGCAAGGTATCGCTATTACCGTTGAATTGTTCATTGATGAGAGGGTACAACTGAGGAGCCGCCGGAACGGTGAAAAAGCCGGTCAGATCATCGTATCCCGTTTCAGTAAGTTGAGGTTGCTGTCCTTGCGTATCGCCATTCTGGCCGATCAGTTGTGGCGTGCCGACTACCGATACAAACGCTCCACCGAAGGCATCGGCAAAATCTACCCCCATCTGAATGTGCTCCAATGGCACACCCATCTGGTAATCCATATCGCTTCCGGCCGTATTCTGGATGCACGCATCCACGATCACGTTGAAATGCCCGCACGTCTCGCTTTCCGGGTAATTTACGCCCACGATCTTCTGGACTACTTCAATGTTGGGCTCTTGTACCCAACCGGCGTCGAGACGAAGCTCCGTCAGCGTATCCGGGTACCCGTAAATAGTCGGCACATCTCCCAGCCCATCTTCGCTGACTGGCAACCCTTCGGTCAGCAGGTCAGGTATCGAAACCTCCATCCACGGATCGGGATCGCTATCCGAAGCGTTACTCTCGATATTATCCGGAACAGTCAACACTTTCCGTAGAGGTGTTAAGGCGTAGCGCGGTATACCCGCAGCACCAACCGTTACGGTATCGGCTTTGGTAAGGTCGTAGACTGTGCCGTCCTCCCCTTCTACGCTGGCCATTCCGGTATTCTCTTCGTTGGCGTATTTCAGAGGCACCACCCGGAAGTTACCTTCCTGGAGGCCGCAGAAATAGTAAATGCCATCCTCGCCTTCACCCTGTTGGCCAGTAGCTGAGCTTTTAAGGTATTTGCGGTCATCTTCGGTTCCAAAGACCCCGTCTTCACCGTACCAGATCAGCACAAAGTCGACCTCATTCACCCCCGACTCAGGAGTGTGAACCCCCGTATTCGGTGCATCTGTAAAGGCCTGGTCACCGCGTATGTCATTGTCCAGCCAGGTGTAATTACCCAGTTTGGCAACGGGCAGGTAGTAGTCCTCCACCTCTCCGCCAACCAGCAGGTTCGCGGGGGTAACATCAGCGGGTTCGGTTTCGCAATTCAGGCGGAAACGAGCCCGGATCGCACCATCCGCAAAGGTGGCATTTGCCGGTACTACAAAGCACAACCGCAAGCCGGTAACCTCTCCTTTTTCGAGGTACACGTTCTGCTGCTCAATGACTTCGTCCCCTTTTTTCACGAAAGTGAGGCGATCGCTTTCGCTAAAAATACCGTCACCCTCAAAATCAATCCAGGCACTCAAGTACACCTCATCCCGAACCAGCTCCGAAGTATCAATAGCCGTATAGTCGATCTCAATGCAGGCTTCGTAACCCGGCACTAATGGTGTCGGGAAGCGCACACCCTGTTCGTCATTACCAGCCTCCGTACAGGTGCCGTGGACGTAATTCGAGGCTGTTCCATCATCGCCCCCAGTAAACAGGCCGGCCATTGTTTCCGGGTTACCATCGCGCTCGGCATCAACACAGGCTCCCAGGTATTTACCGGGTTGTAATATATGCTGCGGACCATTGCTTTCCTCCAGGGTGGTATAGGTATCGGGCAAGTCCCCGTAATCAATACCGTTGAACGCAAAGTCGTAAGTCTGATCGTAGGTAGAGTCGGCAAATGCATTGAATGATTGCCCCGGAGGCAGGTCGGTCAGACCATCTTCCAGGAGCGGTAACTGGCGAACATTATCCAGTAGAAACATGGTTTGTACCGAATCCAATGCTTCAAACCGGAATAAATCGCCGTCACTATCGCTATCGGCGGCAACACCGTCGACCATCACCCGGCCGGGGGTCATATCTTCAGGTGTATACACCACTAATTTGTACATACTGGTATCGTTGGCCAAGAGGCCACAGAAATAGTAGCGGCCATCATCTCCGTGCTCTTCGACCTCCGCATTCTTACCGAGACCGGTCGTGTCCCAGGTGATGAAGTCATCAGCGGTATAGAACTCTTCGTCCTCACCAGCGTGGATCAATTTGACCGGTACCCCGGCAATACCCGGTTCACCAGAATCCTGTTGGCCATTGTAGTTATAATCATTCCATACCAGGTTACCGATCTTCCCGAGTGGCACGATATAGTCTTCCACCTCTCCACCAGTGATCGGACCGACCGGTGGCATATCGGGTTCGCACCCCATTCGGAAACGGAAATAACCATTCGCATTCGGTAAAACCGCATTTTCCGGCACAATGAAGCAGGCGACGAAGGAGCTGTCGACCGCCTGATCCAGCACCAGATTGGTGGATCCCACCAGGTTTTGCTGTTCGAAAACGGTGGGGCCGTAGCTCAACCAGGTAATCTGATCCTCGGCCGCAAGGCCACCCTCCCCATCCGTATCCATCCAGGCGTTGATGTAGGCCTGGTCGGGGCGGACAAAGCCATCCAGATTTTCGTTCGTAAAGGTATACTGAATACGCACTTTGGCTGTGTCTCCCGGTACCAGAGGTGTCAGGAAGGTAATTCCATTCTCATCATTAGTATCCCCCATGGCATCCCCGGTCGGTGTTCCGTCCCGCTCCGAATCAATACCTGAGCCCAGGAATTTATCAGGCTGTACCGTATGTTCGGCGGGCTCTTCCGGAAAGTCCTCGTCAGTACCGTATTCGGGAGGCAGATCACCGAAATCCGATTCGGTAAAGGCGAAGTCGAAGGTCTCATTATAGGCGGTATCCGGAAACCCACCAAAGGATCCCCCCTCATCAATAAGGCCGTTTTCATTTTGCGGAAGCGTAGTTACATCGTCCAGTAAGAACATCACCTGTACCTGCTCCACGGCATCGGGTTCGGGGAATCCCTGCCCGTCGCTATCAGTGGAGTCCGTAGCGGCTATCTGGTTGGCTTTACCCGGCAAGTAGTCTTCCGGAGTTGTCACCAGAATTTTATACATGGAGGTGTCGTTTTCCAGCAGGCCACAGAAGTAGTAGCGACCATCAACGGGGGCATTTTTACCGACCCCGGTGGTATCGGTACTCACAAAGTCGTCGGGGGTATCAAACGCCCCATCCTCACCGGCGTGGATCAGGGTGACCACTACCTCGTTGATCCCCGGCTCACCCGTATTCTGCAGACCGTTATTGCTGTAGTCGTTCCAGACCAGGTTACCAACTTTAGCCAGTGGGCGGAAGTAATCCTCCACTTCTCCGTCAGGAGCGCCGCCGGCAGGCTCGAGACCACCATCACAACTCAGGCGGAAGCGGGCAAACAAACTGCCATCGGCGAATTCCTCAATACCGTCGTAGTCGGGCACCACAAAACAGGCAACCACTTGATTATCGGTTACCGGCCCCGCGGGCAAACTAAGATTGCGCGTGGACGCAAATTCCGATCCATCCAGACTGATAAACCCGACAGTATCCAGATCGGTAAAGGTGCCATCACCATCAAAGTCCATCCAGGCATTCAGGAACCCGGGCGTACCCGAAGGTAGCGTATAGGTGATGCGAATACAGGCAGTATCACCCGGAATCAGGGGTGTCAGGAACTCGATGCCGTCTTCGTCGTCGCCACCGCGCTCTTCCTCACAATCACCATAGGCTACGCGCCCGGTATTTCCATCATCGCCATTTTCGTAGTAACCAGCGTAGGGATCGGGTTGGCCATCATCGTCGGAATCGACACAGGAGCCAAGTCGTTTATCCTGTTGTACATTGTGCCAGGCACCTTCCTCCCCGGTAGTACCGTACGTATCGGGCAGGTCGCCGTAGTCGCGACAGCCCGACAGGATCTCCACGTAGTAACAACCCCGGTTTTCTTCATCGTAGAACACCATTTTCAGCTCTACGCCCTCCGGTACATCAAAAATGCTGTCCGGCAGTTCGGTCAGGTCACCCGGTTGGTAGGTGACGCCGTATTCTAGTCCACCCTGCACAAAGAGTTGCTCGACGGAGACTGGATCGTTTTCTGTAGGTCCGGAGGTACATTTCTGAATGACCAGGGTATAGGTATTTGCCCCGGCTTCCTCATCGCCTTCCCTATCACCTAATTTTTCTTTCTCAACGGTGAAGGCAAGCAGTTCGACCTGGTCGTCATTTGGGTTCTCTACATCGTTGGAGATGCAGTTCTTCTCCACAGAGGAGGTGGTATAATCACAGTTGGCCGGATTCAGACCAAGATCGAATGTTCGGTTGTCCTCGTTAGCTACCAATTCCTCCAGTGGGGTCATCCCCATCACGAGGTCGGCATCACTATCGAGCGCGTCGTCACCACCCAGGTCCGGATCAACCGGCGAACTGGTCTCGGGGATCGTCTCGTAATCAAAAACCAGGTAGTAGTTCCCCGGATCGAGATTGGGGAAGAGGTAGTATCCCGGGAAGCCCGACTGATCGAAGCCGGTAACGGTAGAATCGACCTTGACATCATCGCCATTGCCTTTTGCCATATCGGTTGATTGCCACAGCACCACTTTAACACCGTTAATACCATCAATGGGTGGCTCGTTCTGGACACCGTCGAGATTGCGGTCCATCCAAACGTAATCACCGATCTGAGCTTTTGGATCTTCTTTGATGAGAATCCCCACCTTATTTGGTTCTGCTACCAAGAAGCGCTCCATGTTATCCATGCGGATGCCCTGATAAGCAAAGGAGTTCCAGGCTATTTCACCCACTGGCGATCCAGCTGGAGCGACCATCGGCCATTCGAGGACCAGTTTCTCGCCTTTTCCGATGGAGCGGCCTTCCTTGAATTCGATTTTGATGGCCTGGACATTGGCCAGGTCAGCCGGTGTAGTTGTGGTCCAGTTCGGGCCGGTACAGGGTGAAATCCCCAGCGGGTTGCCCGAGCCATCCTTCAATGCCTCGCGACAAGGACTTTGCTCAACGGAATAGTATATGATGTAATCATCAGTCATGAGCGACGGACTACTCAGGTCCGTATTTACCCGAGGGGTGTCGGCGAGGATGGGTCGCCAGCCAGACTCCCGGTCGGCATCGACCGACACGCCGATATCACCTATCCAGGGCAGGATATCGATCAGCACGAATTCATCCACGGCTACGTTACCGATGTTACAGATTTCCAACCGATAATCGGCCGATCCACCTTCGAAGGTTTGTCCGATGCCGTTGAGGTTCATCGCATCCGGTGGCTTGGGGCCATCGGGATCAAAAAACTTGAACTCATTGTCGCATTCTCCTTTGATGCCTTTGCGGGAAGAAACCTGAGCGAGTTTCAGCACCGTAATATTATTGGAGCAATCGCGCACGATGTAGTCGTTTCCGCCTGACCGGCGCGGCTCTACGTTGGGATTATTACCACTAACATCAACCTCAAAGCAGTTCTGAATAGTTACTCCTGCATCGACCCCTGGTTTCACCATTGCCCGAAATGTAATCGTGAAGGGCTCCGTGGTAGCTTCACCGGCTGGTGCTCCCGGTAATTCGTCCCAGGTCCAGGTCAGGGTATTATTGCCGGCATCGTAGGTAAAGGTAGCTCCGGGGTCTGCATCCGGATCGGGCAACTGAATACCGTTGGTCTCCGGGTACTCAATGGAACCCTCGATAAACTCCAGTTGATTGGGTAACTGATCGGTCACCGACACATTTTGCACGGCGAAGGGGCCCGCATTGTCAAAGGTCAGGGTGTATTCGATTTCCTGGGTAGGAAAGCGCTGGTTATTGCCGGTAAAGCTTTTGTTAGCATTAACGGGACCTACTGAATTGACATTGAGAGTATGGCACTCCGAGGGTGAATCCATGCGGATGTTATCCCCCATGCCGGCGACACTTTCCGCCGTGATATCAAAGCAGTTCTGGTAATTGCCCACCGCCCCTTCGTCGACCGTAATGGTGTAGGTAAGCTCATACTGGTCGTTATCTCCGGTATTTTGTGGTGTCGGATCCCCCGGGAACACCAGGGCTCCAAAATCCCAGGTTAATTCCCCATTTACTTCCGTAAAAGATACATCATTGGCGTTCCAGCCCGACAGGTCGGTCAGGGTTGAACTATAACCGGTCACCTGAAAATCCTCAAAAGTGAGCCCCGCGGGCAACTGATCGGTAACGACGAGGTTAGTGGCATCGAAGCCGCCGTAGATGGTCCAGCCAATGGTATACTCCACCGTTTCTTCCGGAAAGATGCGGTTATTCGGCAGGTCGATGTCGCGGTTTGTTTTGGCGAGCCCGTTAGGGCCTGCCTGCAGTACCGGCACATTCACACAGTCGCGCAGGGTACTACCGTCACTGGCCGAAGTACAATCATCGAGTTGGTTGCCATTCAGCTGGCCATCAATATCGAAGCAATTCGAACGATTCGACATGATCATATCGGCCACGGTGGCCTGAAAAGAGATCGTGTATTCCTGGCAAGGTGTGGACGCAGGGAGGTTTCCGATATTCCACACCAGGGTGGTGCTGCCGTCCATATTGGTAGTAACAGCCGGATCAGCAGGGTCACTGCTGAAACCGGTATAGCTGTAAGAGCCAGCTACTAGCTCGAGGCCGGCCGACATCTCATCGGTAACAACCGTATTCGTCAGTGGATCCGGTCCGCAGTTTTCGAACGACAAGGTGAAGGTGACCACATCGCGAGGGTAGTACCCATTGCGGTCACGTGATTTTTGGACCCTCTGAATACCTACTTCCGGGTCGCGGACGACCACCGATTTAGAACAATTCCCGGAAGGCGTGACCGGACTTGCGTCATAAGTAGCCGAAATGGTGGGGTCGATATCCAGGCAATCAAAATCGGGGCTACCTCCACAATCCACACAGTCCAGGCCACCACCGATTCGGGGATTAGCCCCGGAGATGGTACTGCCATCGGTGCCAGTGCTGGAAACAGTATAATCGATCTCGATCAGGTTGTTGACCGGCATGAAGTTATCCGGCACGGGATCATTAAAGGCGTATTCAAAACTAATTATATACTCACCGGCCCCCAGAGCAGGCGTCGCATTGCTGGTAGTATTGGTAGTAAAATGAATAGAGTAGGGCCCTCCAAAATTGGTGGTATAGGTCAGGGTAGCTGACAGTCCCGTCTCCAGGTCAGAAGCTCCTAATCCATCGGTAAATAGTACATTGGGCAAGGCGGCTACCTCCATGGCCGGAGGAATGACCAGTGAGTAGGTAAAGTCCTCCAGTTCCGCCAGGGTAGAACTGTTCTTATACGAGATGCCCAGTGTCCCCGACTCGCCAATCGTAGCAGTAGAAAGGGTTGGGGTAATACAGGAAATGCTCGGCATCGGGGGCGGGGGGCTTTGCAAAGTCAGGGTTCGTTCATCGGAGAATTCCAATTCCGAACTACTACAAATGTTATCCGTACCACGCAAGGTAGCCGTGAAGGTTTCCATATTCCCAACATCATAGGTCGCATCGGGGAAGATGATCGAAACATTTTTATCGGGCAGGCTTCCACTGGAGATAGTCCCCAGGTTCCAGGTCAGTTCCGTGAATCCGGTGCCGGGCAAACTGCCCGCCTGATCGCAACCATCGCAGGATTGCACCTCTACATCAGAAGGTACGGTGAGCGATAGGGTAGCTGATTCAAGCATATTGATCAGCGTTGCGTTGTCCTGCAGATCGATAGCAAGACCAACTTCCCGATCGGTCAGAAGCAGTCCCGAGGATGAGAGGTCGACCACGAAGGGTTCGGTATTATCGTTGATGGTCACATCGGCTGTGACAGGACCTTCGTTCGTAGCCAGAGTGTTATCGGCTGATCGATCGAGGGTCGCTGTGACCACGGTGCCATCACACAAGCTACCGGGTTCGTAATTGACGACCAACTCCATTTGGCCATTAGACCCAGCGGGCAGTGGATCGATCATATCAATGGTGAATTGGTGTTCGTTTCCGACCTGCTGGTAGGAAGTGTTGGCCACATCAGTCGTTCCCGTAAAGGTGATAAATCCAACATCCGGAGCGGGCAGGGTAACCACCATCTCGGCATTGGAAAAGTTATTGGTATTGGACTGGGTACTGTATTTAATCACGTAAACCACCTGATCACCGGCATCCCGGGGGGAGGGTGTAGAATTGCTCAGGGAAATAGAAGCATTAAATACATCGGGGTTCATCGGGCCGAAGGCGCTCATCCAGAAGAAGAGGCCTCCCATAAGGACACCCGTAATACCTAATGACCAAAAGGATACAGTTCTTTGACGGAAATTACCTAGTAACCTGCGTTTCATATTGTAGTTTTAATTCTTATTACCTATGAACCATCCAGTTTTGCAGACAAAGCCTGAGATCCGGGCATAGCAATCAGAGGCGATCTATAGCAGTCTTTGAAACAGGCTACATAGAAAACACCCCATCAAGGGCTAACATGACAAATGTTGTGCCAGAATTTGTTAGCGAATTAAAACATCGTTCTCTCGGAGGGAAGAAGGAAACGTACTACACGATATGACTAATATCTAGATATGCTGTATCGGGGAAACAGCCAACCTAAACGTACATGCACAGGGGAATAAAAAACCGACAGCACAAATATACAAAAAGCACCATTTAATAACAAGCACAAAAAACCAGTATTTCCTTATACCATAAACAGGGTATTCCAAAAACCATAAAGACCTGATAACCAAAACCCTAACTCATTGAAAAAATCATCATTTCACGCTATTTTTCTACGGTTCTTGTTTTTCCGTCGGCCGTGAAACTGCACAAATATCCTGATCGTATGCCACCTGTATGTTCCTTGCCGTGCTTAGCTGTTCTTGTCGCCTTGTCAATGGCTCCGGTTGACGATCCAATGATTGGATTGAATGTCACTAATATCCAGGAAGAAATTGGTATGATCTGGATCGGAATCTATGATTCAGAAGAGAACTTTCTGGTGAAAGAACGGGCTATTGTAAAGGGGTATACAGTCGAACAGCCGGGAAGGATTCACATTTCCCTGCCCGATCTCCCCTACGGCACCTATGCCATTGCCATTTTCCACGACCTGAATAATAATGGCTACCTGGACCAAAACATATTGGGGATCCCATCGGAACCCTTTGCTTTTTCACGTCGGCCTAAATCCAAGTTCCGTATGCCAAAGTTTGACGAAGTAGCCGTTACCTTCTCGCCCGATCAGCAGGAGATTACGCTTCCGCTAAAAACCTGGTGGAAGCTTTGAATTAAATACGCTATAACCTAAGTATCTTTGAAATGAAGATAAACCCTTTACATTCATGACTGTACTTATCGTTGAGGACGAGGTTCCGGCAGCCAAGCGATTGCAGGCCATGTTAGCTAAGGCTATGCCGGAGGCTACCATCTCCCGGGTTTTGGATTCCGTGGCCGGCACCATCGATTACCTGCGAAAAGAAGCCGAACCCGACCTCATCTTTCTCGACATACAACTGGCCGACGGGGAGAGTTTCGATATTCTGGAAGCCGTTCCTATCAGATGTCCGGTCATTTTCACTACTGCTTATGATCAATATACGCTACAGGCTTTCAAGGTAAACAGCATTGACTACCTCCTCAAACCGCTGGATGAGCGGGATCTGGAGCGGGCAATCACGCAGTTCCGCACCTACGCTCTGGAGCGTCGCCCCCTCCCCGGCCAGTGGTCGGCATTTTTGGAATCCGTACGCAAGCCCTCCTACAAAGAACGCTTTATGATCCGCTCGGGTGAGGAGT
Organism: Saprospiraceae bacterium; assembly: GCA_030148525.1. Taxonomy (GTDB): domain Bacteria; phylum Bacteroidota; class Bacteroidia; order Chitinophagales; family Saprospiraceae; genus DT-110. The sequence continues at coordinate 12,575 of JASBTH010000084.1, forward strand.
TTCGGTTTATTCAGGTATCGGATATTCAATACCTGTATTCCAAGCAGGGAATGGTTTACGCTCAACTAAATGACCGGCGGAAATTCCACCTCGATTTCACCCTCGACCAGCTCGATGGCATGTTAAATCCAGATGAATTTTTCCGGATAAATCGCAAATTCATCATTCGCCTAGCTGCGATTGACCGAATTTTCACGTATTTTAATAGCCGATTGAAACTAGAAGTAACCCCAGCTCCGCCCTTTGACCTGATCGTAAGTCGGGACAGAGTGCCGGATTTTAAGCACTGGATTGACCGCTGATATTCCCTGTTCCCAATAAAATTACCCCATTTATGAAACCACAACACACCACATCCAACCCGCCCGATATTCTCGTGGCGTTTCTCGTATTCCTGTTGTGCGTACTCATCGCATTATTTGCTCCTGAATCGGTTTCGACCCTGTCGCCACCGGAAGGGCTTGGTTGACGTTTGGTGGCTTCGACTGCCTTCGACTGCCTTCGACTTCGCTCAGGCAGCTCTCAGGCAGCTCTCAGGCAGCTCTCGGGTAGGGCTCTGGCAGCTGTTCAGGTAGCTACTTTTCAGAATTTTCTTTTGACTCTGCTGGCTGAGCGGAGCCGAAGCCAGCTTTTTCCTCCAAGCTGTCCACCGCTTCCTGAGCGGAGCCGAAGGAAGCACTCTCATTCCTACACTTCGCCAGTTCATGGAGCGCATCAAAATCAGCCCGCATCAATGCCTCCTTCTTTTTACGACTCCAGCCCTGAATCTGTTTCTCTCGGTAGAAGGCTTTGTCGATGCGTTTAAAAACTTCGAAATACACCAGCTCCACAGGTAGGCGTTTTTTAGTATGGTTGGCACCTTCCCCATTTTGGTGTTGTTGCAGTCTGCGATCCAGGTATTTAGTACTGCCTGTATAGTAACTGCCATCGGCGCATTTCAGAATATACATATAGCCTTTCATATGGGTGCGGCTCTATTTTGATGCAGAGGGTTGTTTTTGAGTACATTAAAGATAGGTATGATGGTACAATCAATCAAGATGTATTAATACGGTAATAACGTTTATCAACCCAAGTTTGGCGGGGTGGACGATCAACTCCATGCCTTTTCGTCAGGCCGGTGTTTTGCTTTGGTTTTTTCCAGCCTGCACCTCGCTGTGCACTCCTTGCCGCTTAGCGATGCCTTTCCCCCTACCGAATGGACTCATGACTTGCACCCTTTAGCTGTGGGGCTATGCCTGGCGCACCAACAAAAAAGGCCTGCCTCCAGTGGAAGCAGGCCCGTAACCTCGTTTCGTCGGGTGATTACTTAGGGTTGTTATTCCCTTTTTTGCGCATCTCCTGAAGCTTGCGCATGAGTTCCTTTTGCTCAGCTTGCATCTTCTGCATCATTTCGCGTTGCATTTCCTGCATTTCGCGTTGCAGCTTTTGCATCTCCGCTTGCTTGTCTTTGAGGACTGCGGCCATTTCCTGTTGCATGGCCTTTTGCTTCTCGTTCATCTTTATCTGAATCTCGCGGAGGCGCTCCGGATTATTTTCGAGCTCTTTTTCGTGTTCGGCCATCTCGAGTTCCATTTTGCGCATGGCTTCCTCCATGACCAATTGCTCTTTTTCCATTTTTTCGGCCATCAGTTGTTCAACCTGCATCATTTTGGATTCCATCTCTTGCTGGCGATCCTCCATTTTTTCCTGCATTTCGACCATCAGCTTTTCCATTTTAAGCTGTTGCTCCTTGGTCAGACCTTCCGGAATAGTATCCGGGAAAGGAGGGAACGGAGGTGGTGGTGGCGGTGCCGGAGCACTTGGCGCGGGTGGTGCCGGTGGCGCAGGCGGTGATGCCGGTGCTTTAGGGGACGGTGGTGGCGGAGGAGGTGGCGGAGGCCTGTTTTCCAGAATGTAGGCGACCTTATCTTCGTAGGCAGTAAACTCGGAGGGGGGAATATCACGTCCGTTAATCCGTAATTTCTTGATAGATCCGTCTTCAATGGTAGCGGCTATTTCCTCCCCGTTCTGGCGATGGGTGAACTTAGTTCGCCCCTGGGGCAGGGTATCAAGCGACGAAAAATGAAAGTCATAATTGGAGTCGTAGTCAAAGGCGATGGCGAA
>JASBTH010000204.1 GCA_030148525.1 Saprospiraceae bacterium
GGTTGTTTCCAGACAACGGCCAGCTCTACATCCTGAGGACGCGGCACGTATGGGTAATCGAGGACCCGTACGCCGGGTAATTCTCCCTGCAAGGCCTGGCGGAGCATGCTGGTGTCCCTGCCGGGGCAAATGATTGCAATAGCCATAGATTCATGTTCTAACGGTGGTTCCCGTTTGTACGTGCCAAAGGTCGGAATAGATGCCTTCCTGAGCTACTAATTCGTCGTGCGAGCCCGTCTCCCGGATCTCCCCCTGGTGGAGTACTACGATCTGGTCGGCATGTCGAATCGTCGACAAACGATGAGCAATAATAATAGCCGTTTTACCGGCAGTCAATTCCTGTAGATTCGTTTGAATGATGCGTTCGGTTTCTGTGTCCACAGCACTGGTCGCCTCGTCGAGAATGAGCACCGGTGCATCCTTTAAAATAGCACGAGCGATACTGAGACGTTGGCGTTGGCCGCCACTCAGCTTCAATCCCCGTTCGCCAATAATCGTGTCGTAGCCGGCTGGTAACGACTCAATGAAATCGTGTAGCGCCGCTCTTTTGGCTACGTCCACTACGGAAGAGTCATTCGCCTCGGGTCGTCCGTACAGGATGTTTTCGCGTATGGTGCCGTGAAACAGGTACACATCCTGGCTGACCAGGCCAATAGTCTGGCGCAGATTAGCGCGGGTAACCTCCCGAATATCCATTCCACCCAATTTGATGGCTCCCTCCTGCACATCGTACAACCGCAGTAATAATTTTATCAGCGTAGTTTTACCACTACCGGTAGGGCCGGCAATACCTACGGTATGTCCCTGGGGAATAGTTAGTTGGATGTTTTTCAGGATGGGTTCTTCGGGCTTGTAGCCAAACGTTACCCCCGATAATTCGACATCACCACCGTCGGCAGGCAACTGCTTGGGATGAGCCGGGTCTGGTAGGGTAGTACGGCTGTCGATCAGACCAAAAACGCGACGACTGGCAGCTCGGGCCCGCTCGAATTCATCGAAGATATTTCCCAGTCGGGTTACCGGCCACAGCAGTCTTTGGATCATCATGGCGAAGAAAGCCAGGTTGCCGAGGGTAAATCGTTCGGGGGTATTAATCGCCCACCAGGCGCCAATGGCCAGGGTACCCGCAAAACCCAGTGCGATCAGCATGCGGATTAAGGGCACATAGACAGCATTCCAGCGAATCGCCCGGAAATTGGCGTCGCGGTATTCGGCACTTACGTCCTCCACCCGTTCCCGTTCAAAGGCTTCGGCTGTAAAACTTTTAATGACGAGGACACCCGACAGGTTGTTTTCGAGGCGAGCACCTAAATCGCCGACCCCTTCCCGCACCGACCGGTAATAGGGGGCTACTTTGCGCTGGTAGTAGAAACTTCCGAGAATAATAAAGGGGATTGGCGTCATCCCCAACAAACCCAGGGGCAGGGACACCTGGCAAAGAGCCCAGCCTGCAAATAGCAACAAGGTGATCAATTGCACGATCTCATTGAATACCCCGTTCAGAAAGCGTTCCAACTGATTGATATCGTCGTTGAGCATGGCCATCAGGTTTCCCGTACGCTGATTTTCGAAGTAGGCTAATTCACGGTCCTGCAGGCTGTCGTAGGCATCGAGGCGGATGTCGTGTTGTACGGTCTGGGCGAGTCGCATAAAGCCACGCTTAAATCGCCATTCAAAAAAGCTCTCACCACCAAAAACCACCAGGGTAGCTACTGTCAGCATCAACACGATGGGCCAGGGTTCGGAATACCCCATTCCCGATTCGATCCAGACCGGGATCCGGCCACTCACCGAATCGATTAGCCAGGCTGTCAGAAAGGGAGGCATCAGGTCCAGTATCTTATTGCTAACGCTGGAGCTGATGGCCAACCACAGTCGCTGCCGGTACCGGTCGAGGTACTGGAAGAGGCGGTACATTGGGCGTTCGACGGTGGAATTCATTTTACCTCGCTTTTACTAAATCCGGGCTTTGACAATGGCCAAACATACGGCTAACTGTTCGATCGGTGTCAGGTTGGTATTATCGATCAGGATGGCGTCATGCGCCTTGCGCAGCGGGCTGTCGGACCGGGTAGAATCTATATAATCGCGCTCCAGGAGATTACGGCGTATCTCTAAGGCCGTAATTTCTTTCCCGCTTTCTTCCAGTTGTTTTTGGCGTCGGCACACTCGCTCTTCCAGGTCGGCGGTCAGGAAAAGCTTGACCGGAGCATTGGGGAAAACAACGGTGCCAATATCCCGTCCATCCAGAACAACCCCGGCCGCCCGTCCCATTTCCCGTTGTTGCTCGACCATTTTTCGCCGTACGGCGGGTATAGTAGCAATGGGACTTACGTTGCGGCTAACATCCATATTGCGAATGCGGTCTTCCACCCGCCGATCGTTTAGCAAGGTGATGGGGCCACCGGCTGCTGATTCGAAACGGATCCGGATGGAGGGCAGCAGGCTGGCTACGGCGTTCCAATCGTGCGGGTCAATACCTTGTTCCAGGGTGTACAGTGTAACTGCCCGGTACATGGCACCCGTATCGATATACAAGTAATCGAGTGCCTGGGCCAGCGCCCGGGCCAGGGTGCTTTTCCCGCAAGAGGAATATCCGTCGACGGCAATGGTGATCCGATTGGCTGACATAAGTTGGTTGAGTATCCGTTTTGGTGGCCTCCAAATATAAAAAAACGTGAGAATGGGGGCTGAACTGGTTGCTAAATAGCTGAATGTCAAAACCTCCCGTCAAAAAAGGTCGGTCACATCCGTTGTAAGGTGCTAAATCAGAAAAGCTTTGCCCATAACGGACAAAGCTTTTAGTGGTGCGCAGGCACTATGAAAATACCAGGTAATCCTAGTATTCATCTTCGTTAAAGAGGAAGTCGTCTTTACGGGGGTAATCGGGCCAGATGTCCTCAATACCCTCGTACACTTCTCCTTCATCCTCCATCTGCTGGAGATTCTCGATCACTTCCAGCGGTGCACCGGATCGGATCGCATAGTCGATCAATTCGTCGCGGGTGGCTGGCCATGGAGCATCTTCCAGGTGATAAGCCAATTCAAGTGTCCAATACATAAAAAAAATTACTGTTTAGATCCTAATCAATTAGTCGGATTAAAAAAAATGGCTAATTGATTATCCGGAAAATGATTTTGAGTTACTTACTATTCGTAAGCCTTTGCAACTACTACACTTGGCAACTCGCTAAAATCAAAGTTGTTTAGCAAGACCAATACAATCACTATATAAAAAAAGAACCTTGATGCCCAGAAATCCAGGCTATATTTCGCGCAATAAAACAATTTTAGATCATTACTGCAACTCCGATTCTAATAATACACAGAGGACCAACGCAAAAATATACCGGGAACGTATTGGTTTTGCTAGTTAGTACCTCCTCCCGGGACTCCAAATCACTGCGGGTCGAGTATATACTGGCGGGAAGAATAGGTGCAGCTTCCGCAAAAAAGCGGGGCGACTCCCGCTTACGGAAGTCGCCCCGAGGTGTATCCAGCCTCCTTCGGATCAGATAATCAGCATGGCGTCACCATAACTGAAAAAGCGATAGCCTTCTTTCACGGCCTCTTTATAAGCCTTCATGATAAGATCGTGACCACCAAAGGCACAAACCATAATCATCAGGCTTGATTTAGGGAGGTGGAAGTTACTGATCATCGCATCGGCAATACTGAATTCATAAGGAGGATAAATGAACTTATTGGTCCATCCGGAGGCAATTTTGAGTTTCTCCTCAGCCGAAACGGCCGATTCTATGGAGCGCATGGAGGTCGTTCCTACGGCAACCACCCGCTTCTTATTATCCTTTGCTTTGTTGACTTTTTCTACGGCATCGGCCTTAATGTCAAAGTACTCGGCATCCATCTTGTGTTTTGACAAGTCTTCAACGTCAATGCTTCGAAAGGTTCCCAGACCGATATGCAGGGTAAGCTCGGCGAAATCAATGCCTTTGATCTCCATGCGCTTCATGAGCTCCCGGCTAAAATGCAGACCGGCAGTAGGAGCAGCAACGGCTCCGATCTCTTTGGCGTAGATGGTCTGAAACCGTTCTTTATCGATGTCTTCGGCTTCCCGCTCAATGAATTTGGGCAGGGGCGTATTTCCCAGGTTGTGCAGATCCTTGCGGAATTCTTCGTCGGTACCATCATAGAGAAAACGAATGGTACGTCCGCGGGAGGTGGTATTATCCACGACTTCAGCGATCAGAATATCATTATCGTGTTTATCACTGAAGTAGAGTTTGTTGCCCACCCGGATCTTACGTGCCGGATCAACCAGGACGTCCCACAGGCGTGATTCCGGATTGAGTTCCCGCAGTAAGAATACTTCGATACGAGCTCCTGTCTTTTCCTTCCGTCCGTACAAACGGGCTGGAAAGACCTTGGTGTTGTTAAAAATGAAGA
>JASBTH010000209.1 GCA_030148525.1 Saprospiraceae bacterium
TCTTCTATCTAGAATCTTTGGTCTGGTACCTTAGGAAGACGTATAATCTTCGTAGCCCATCTCTTCCAGGCGCTCGTACTTTTTGACGACGCTTTGCCGGAGCTCTTCCTTGTACGTCCGAACGCGCTCCCGGATGGTGGCGTCGGAAGCTCCCATAATTTGAGCGGCCAGAATGCCGGCATTTTTAGCGGCGTTGAGGGCTACGGTAGCTACCGGCACGCCATTAGGCATTTGCAGGATTGACAACATGCTGTCCCAACCGTCGATGGAATTGGAGGATTTGATGGGCACCCCGATGACTGGCAGTGGACTCAGACTGGCGACCATCCCGGGCAGGTGAGCAGCGCCGCCAGCTCCGGCAATGATAACCTGTACGCCTCGCCCATCGGCGGCACGGGCGAACTGGAACATGCGATGGGGGGTACGGTGAGCCGATACAATGGTCACCTCAAAGGGGATGGAGAGTTCTTTTAATACGTCGGCTGCCTGCCGCATCACGGGCAGGTCAGAATCAGATCCCATAATAATGCTTACCATTCGTTATTCGTTTTTAAATGTCGAAATCCAAACCGCGGCGAATCAGATCTTCGTATTTACTTTTCTCCAATTCTTCGTATTTACGGCGGTCGAAGCGGTACAGGCGGGCGGGGCGATGAGCCACGCCTTCTTGCACGCCCACTTCCTGTAATACGCCCATTTTAAGGATTCTGGTGCGAAAATTCCGCTTGTTCAGTCCACTTTCGATGCCCAGAATATTCTCGTACAGATTCTGGAGCTGAGTAAGCGTGAAGGTTGGCGGCAACAGCTCAAACCCAATGGGCTGATAGCGTACCTTGGCCCGCAGGCGCTCCAGCGCCACCCGAAAGATATGCGCGTGGTCAAAGGCGAGTTCCGGTACATCGTTAACCGGAAACCACTGTACCCGACGAGCATCCGAAGCAGCCTCAATGGGGTGATGCTCCAGATTCACCAGGGCATAGTAAGCAACACTGATCACCCGACCCCGCGGATCGCGATCGGGGGCACCGAAAGTGAACAATTGTTCAATGAATAAGTCGTGGACGCCGGTTTCTTCTTCCAGTTCACGCAGTGCGGCGGTTTCGAGGTCCTCATCCATGTCGACGAATCCACCGGGCATGGCCCACTGCCCGGCAAAGGGATCATTCTTACGCTGGATGAGCAGGACGTTCACTTTCTGTTGAGCGTCCAGTCCGAAGATGACACAGTCCACAGTAACCGAGGGTCGTGGATAATCGTACGTATAGGACATAGATGACTAATTTACAGCTGCTAAAGATACAAACCCGGTGGCTTCTAAGTACGAGCCTGCATGGCCCGGCTAATTTCCTGTTTCTGATCATACAAATCCCGGGAGAGTCCGGACCGGTAAGGTTTTTCCAGAAATGGCGCAAAGGCAGCCGCCTGCTCCCGGGCATAGGCACGAACTTCGGGCAGGGCTGGAGGGGAATACAGGCGTTTCCCTTCCCGGAAAATTGGCTGCAAGAGTGACTTGTATGCCTTTTCCTGCAGATCCATGCGGTCGATACCATCGTGGGAAACCCATTCGTTTTGCGTATTGCCCAGGGTGTCGTAGATCATATCGGCAAAAGGCCTGCCGTCCTCATGGTAGAAGCGTCGAATGTCAAGTATACCTGGGTTGGAGGTTTTGATAGCTTCTTCGCTCAGTTTTATGGCTCCCTGCCAGGAACCATCTTTTTCCCGGATAGCTCCCAGCTTATAGACGCCACCCAGAGCGGTCTGTTCCTGACCGGTGACCAGGTTAGTACCGACTCCCCAGACATTGATCGGGGAACCAGCTTTTTTGAATGCATTGATCTTGTATTCATCGAGGCCGTCACTGCCTACAATGGAGGCATCGGGAAACCCGGCTTCATCGAGCATCACGCGGGCTTTTTTCGACAGTTCGATCATATCGCCACTATCGAGGCGAATGCCGTTTAGTTCGTGTCCCTGGTCCCGCAGTTTTCGTCCCATAGTTATGGCTTTTTCTACGCCGGCGAGAGTGTCGTAGGTGTCGACCAGAAAGATACAGTTATTGGGCATGGCTTCGGCGTAGGCGGCAAAAGCCTCCTCTTCGCTGTCAAAACACATGACCCAGGAATGGGCGTGCGTCCCCTTCACCGGTATCTGATAATGGTTACCGGCCAGCAGGTTACTGGTGGCGTGGCATCCTCCGATGTAAGCTGCCCGCGAAGCAGTGAGCGCACCGTCGAGGCCCTGTGCTCTTCGCAATCCAAATTCAAGCACCGGATCGCCATCGGCTGCTGCCACAATCCGCTGTGCCTTAGTGGCAATTAGGGTGGAGAAGTTAAGCACGTTGATCAGGGCCGATTCTAAAATAGTTGCCTGGACCAGGGGGCCGGTTACCCGCAAAAGTGGTTGGTGCGGAAAGACGGCCGTTCCTTCCGGTACAGCATCAATGTCGCACGAAAAAGTAAGCCGTTGCAGGTAGTTTAGGAAGGCTATCGGGAATAAAGGCTTACCATCGGCTCCTTTTATCTGTCCCAGATAGCGAATGTGATCGGGGGTAAAGGTCAATTGTTCGACCAAATCCATGGCCAGTTCCAATCCCGACGCAATCACAAAAGGCTGGTCGTAGGGGGACTTTCGAAAAAATAAGTGAAAGCAAGCTCGTTGTTCCGACCGTTCCTGATGCCAGAAGCCATAGGCCATGGTCAGGTGATACAGATCGGCCAGCAAGCCGGTTTGTTGTCGGTAAAAGATCGGAATGTGCGTAGCCATAACACTTAGTTTAGAATTCAAACTAAGTGTGCGGGTAATTTGTTGCCTGTTATTTTCGTTTTTTTTCTGGCTTTCGCCAAAAAGGGATTTTTTGCCGTAAAATACCATCCGTATCTTCAATTATCGGGTGTTCTATCGAACCGGAATGGGATTAGGAACCTCTTTAGGTAAAATCGGAAATCGGAAAACCATAAGCCCATCCACTTTAGTGGTGGGGGAGACGGCGGACGATGCACGGCTTACGGCCCACGGCATATTAACCCCACCCGCCGTAATTTTAACGGAGGAGGAGAGTACTGAAAAAAACTCAACCTGAACCTCAATCTTAGAAATAAACAAAATGACAGTTCGAACACTATTCATTAGTTTTTTCGTATTCACCATATGCCTTCCTGGTCAAGCCCAGCGGCTGGATTCCAGTGAAGTCAAAGAATGGGTGGATATTCCTGTTTTAGACTGGGAAGAATATAATGACTATGAGGGCGGTTTCCGGGTACGGACGCCGGGACCCTTCGTGCAGAGGGTTGATACGGTGAAAACGCCGCTGGGGCGGCTGGCATACCATACTTTTATGTTTGTGATGCAGGATGAATCCTACGCAGAGAATGTGTTCTACATGGTGAATTATTGTGATTATCCGCCGGGTGCCCTGCATCAGGATAGTACGGAATTACTGACCGAATTCATGGATGCCACCGTGGAGGAAGCTGCCCGCGCCGTTCGCGGAGAGTTAGTTTACCAAAACCCCATTGAGATTAATGAGCATCCGGGACGTTTCTGGCGCATCCATTACCGGGGCGGAGACGCGGTGATTAAAACCAAGGCCTTTGTCGTTGGCAATCGCTATTATCAGATACAAACGGCTATGACCCGCGAAATGGGACTCAACCGGGCCAGCGACGAATTTTTGGATAGCTTCCGGCTTATTGGGAAGGTTGGTAATTGAGAGTTTTTAGGGTGTAATTTTTAATTATAAGAAGGTTTTCGCCTTTGGCAGTCTAAGGTTGAGCATTCTGATTTGATATTCGTAACCTTCGTTTCGACCTAAACCAGCCATAGGCATCCCCTCAATCTCATCCTTAGCCTTAATCTTAGGCCATCGGGCCAACCTCAATCTAAATCTCAAACTCAAAACCTTATCTTCGTGGCAAAAGCTTTCGCAAATGCCAAAAATTGCTGTCTTTCCCGGTTCCTTTGATCCAATTACCATTGGTCACGTGGATCTGGTCAACCGGGCCCTTCCCTTATTTGATAAGATTATGGTAGCCGTTGGGGTCAATACCTCGAAACACTATCTGTTTCCGCTGGAACAACGACTCGAATGGTTGCGGACGGTTTTTGCCGACGAGCCCCGGGTGGAAGTCGATTATTTCGAGCGACTAACGGCTGATTATTGCAACCGTATCGGTGCCCGGTATTTGCTACGCGGATTGCGAAACGCGTCGGATTTCGATTATGAAAAGACTATCTCCCAGCTTAACCATATTATTGGCGATGGAATTGAGACGATCTTTTTGATCAGTCAGCCGGGGTATTCCCATATCAGTTCGACCATTGTCCGGGAGATCATTAAGGGAGGGGGAGATGCCTCTCCATTCCTGCCGGAAAATCTGGTGATTGAGCCACCAGTTGAGGGGTTGAACGATTAGTACGATATCGGGCGTATCGTCCAACAATTCGCCAAAGAGCCCTGTTTTCCTGATAGAATAGACGGTTGGTATCCTTTGTTTTCGGGGATTTAACCGAATCTACACATAGCAGCCCCGATGTATTTTCAGATAATAGTTTCGGGATTTGTTTTTATTCCAAATTCGCTAACCACTTTAAACTGAATCTATGGCAAATGCATTTTACCAGGTGCCACCTGCTGTCAACGAGCCGTACAATAGTTTTGCACCAGGCTCCGAAGATCGTGCACTATTGCAGGAAGCACTTGCAGAAGCTAAAGCAACCGAAAAAGAAATCTTCATGACCATTGGAGGGGAAAAGGTCGCAGGTGATGACAAGTTGCCCATCAATCCGCCTCACGAGCTTAGCCACACCCTGGGTCATTATCATAAAGGAAATTCTGACCACGTTCATCAGGCTATTCAGGCGGCATTGGATGCCAAAGAGGCCTGGGAAAATATGCCCTGGCAAGAACGCGCGGCTATCTTCCTGAAGGCTGCCGACCTGGTCACCGGCCCCTACCGCTACAAAATGAATGCGGCAACCATGCTGGGACAATCCAAGAATCCCTGGCAATCCGAGATCGAAGCGGTCGGCGAGTTGGCCGATTTCTGGCGCTTCGGTGTGGAGGAGATGACCAAGTTATACCAGGACCAGCCGGTATCCAGCCCGAATATTTGGAACCGCATGGAATACCGCCCGCTGGAAGGCTTCATTTTTGCGATTACGCCTTTCAACTTCACAGCCATTGCCGGTAACCTGCCTTCTGCGCCCGCTATGTTGGGTAATACGGTAATATGGAAGCCAGCTGAGTCGCAAATATATGCTGCCGGCCTCATAATGGAAATACTCGAGGAGGCTGGCCTGCCCGACGGCGTGATCAATCTGTTAATGGTTGATGGACCAGTAGCGGGTGATATCATTTTTGAACACCCCGATTTTGCCGGTCTGCATTTTACTGGCAGCACCAAAGTCTTCCAGCACCTGTGGGCGACCATTGGAAAGAACATCAGCAAGTATAAATCCTATCCGCGCATCGTCGGTGAGACGGGCGGGAAAGACTTTATTCTGGTACACCCGAGCGCCAACCCTGACCCTATTGTGGCCAACCTCATCCGTGGTGCCTTCGAATATCAGGGACAAAAGTGCTCGGCAGCCTCCCGTGCATACCTGCCCAAATCACTGTGGCCGGGTATCAAAAACGACTTGCTCGCCGAGTTGAAGACTGTAAAGGTGGGACCCGTTGATGACTTCACCAATTTTGTAAACGCGGTTATCGACGAGCGTGCCTTTGACAAGATTACCAAGTACATCACCATCGCGCGCGACAGCGACGAATGCGATATCATTGCCGGCGGTACCTACGATAAGGAGAAAGGATACTTCATCGATCCTACGGTCGTGGTAACCACCAACCCCAACCATCAACTGATGGAAGAGGAGATCTTCGGTCCCGTACTGACCATCTACGTTTACGAGGATGCGGATTACGATAAAACCGTTGATTTAGTGGACTCCACATCACCTTATGCCCTGACGGGAGCCATTTTCGCCAAAGACCGCTACGTGGTGGAGGAAACGGCACGCCGCCTGCGTCACGCTGCCGGTAACTTTTACATTAACGATAAGCCAACCGGTGCCGTAGTGGGACAACAACCCTTCGGTGGAGCCCGCGGATCGGGCACCAACGACAAGGCCGGTTCGATCATCAATATGTACCGTTGGGTCAGCGCCCGCGCGATCAAGGAGAACTTCGTTCCGGTGACCGATTATCGGTATCCGTTTCTTAAAGAGATTTGAGGTCTGAGGCTAAGGTTTAGGGTTAAGGTTGGCCTGGCGGCCTTAGAATAAGGTTTTTTTAGCCTTAACCTTAACCTTAACCTTAATCCCGCCTACCTCCGCAGGACTTGCGCTGCTTTCAGGAGTGCGATGATAGACAATGCGTCGGTTATCTGACCATTATGGATCATCTCTACTGCTTCCTGCAGGGGTAGTTTGCGGATTTTTAGTTCCTCCGTGTCTTCGGGTTGGGCTTCACCAAATTCGAGGTCGCGGGCTATGTAAGCGTACCCTTCTTCGTCGGTCACGGAGTTGGACAGGTGCATGTATTGAATCTGTTCCCAGCTATGGGCCATCAATCCCGTCTCTTCTTTTAACTCTCTTTTAGCGGTATCGAGAGGATCGGTGCCCACCGGGCAACCGCCTTCGGGAATCTCCCAGCTGTACTGATCCAGGACATAACGGTATTGCCCCACCAACCAGGTATTTCCTTCAGCGTCAATGGGTACCACACCTACGGCAATGTTTTTAAAATGTACTTTACCGTAAATGCCGGGTGAACCACCGGGGGTAGTTACCTCGTGGTGGGTCACCTCGATCCAGGGATTTTCGTAGGCTTTGCGGATGGAGTGGGTGGTCCAGGGTGAATTCATATGTCAGGTTTGAGGTTTGAGGTATGAGGTTTGAGGTATGAGGTTAGGTTCGAGGTTAACTCAAACCCAAAACCTCATACCTATAACCTGATATTGTCATACAGCATACCAACCAAACTACGACAGCGTTGTTTTTTATGTATATTCTGTAGCGAATACAACACGACTATATGCAACGCCTTCTGATTGGACTCCTTCTGCTGTCGATAA
>JASBTH010000256.1 GCA_030148525.1 Saprospiraceae bacterium
CGGTTACCAAGTACTTTTTCGGCGAAATCGCCAATACCCCGCCCGTTGCGGTCATTAAGTACAATATCTCCTCGCTCTTCCAGGAGCTTGAATACTTTGCGAAAACGTCTGTTCAAGGCTATGCGATCTTCCCGAATCATGGCTGGTGTAGGGTATTAATTCAAACAAAAAACAACGATTTGGTTGCAATATAAAACAATACATTGGCTGATGCAAGTCCTTGTAGCTCTTTTATAAAAAAATTGTTGGATGTATTAGTGCCAATCCGGCCGAAGGAGGGCGTACAATTCGAGGTCGAGGAATTCTTCGTGTTGGAAAGCCCCCTGCCGCAGGGTGCCTTCGTGCAGGAAGCCTAAAACATGGGGAATGCGCTGGGCTCGAACATTGCTGGATGGGATCTTTATTTCCAGGCGGTGGATGGTTGTCTGGTCAAAGACATAGTCTATGAGCAAGCGGGCAGCGGTAGACATAATGCTTTTACCTTCGTTATCCCTGCTCAGCCAGAAACCCATCTCGGCCGACCGGTGGTGGCGGTTGATCCTCAGCAATCCGATCGATCCGGCCATTTTTTCCTGATAATAGATCATGGAAATGAGTTTTTGGCCACCCCGGTTAAAGAGGTCCGATTCCTGCAGAAAACGCCGGGTATCGGCAAGGCTCTGCGTTTCGGAAACCCAGGGTACGTATTCTTTCAGGTTGGACCGTTCCCGTTGCAGCAGTTCGAATAGATCCTCTGCCTGGTCGGGGTGGGCGGGTATTATAAGGATGTCCCCATGCTCTATGGTGGTCCGGTCTGCATTCATGATCTGTTGATCTGCTCGTCGAGGATGCCGGTAACTTCGTCCAGCTCGGAATTCAGGTTGTAGTAATGGGGCGACAGGCGCAGAGCCCATTCGATATCCCGTTCCTGGAAGTCAAAACGTGCGGATTCTATATGTACCAGGCTGCAATTAATGGTTGCCTGATCCAGGACTGCCTTTAGGTTATTCGGACTCGATCCGGCAATATGCAAGGTGACGATACCGCCCAGGGCTGCCCCGCGGTCGAGGACCTCGATCTTATCGACCGACGCCAATTTTTGACGCAAGTCTTTAGCCAGCTGACAGACCCGTTGCTCGATATGTACCGTATTGACTGCCAGTGCGTATTCGGTAGCTGCCCGGGCGCCAAGCACCAATGCATAGGCTCGTTCCCATAGTTCAAACCTGCGGGCACTGTCTGCAAGACGGTAGGTGGTGTCGCCGGTCCAGTTCGCACTGTGCAGGTCAATGAAGAGAGGATGCAACCCGCTTTCTAGAACTCGGTCCGAGACGAATAAAAAGCCGGTACCTCTGGGCCCCCGCAGGAACTTCCGGAAGGTGGCACTAAAAAAGTCGCAGCCGATCTCCCTCATGTCCAGGTCTAACTGACCGGCTGTTTGACATCCGTCCACCAAATACAGGATATCGTGCTCCCGGCAAATCCGGCCTACTGCCGCTACATCCTGAATGAGTCCCGAGTAGGTAGGCATATGGGTGACGGCCACCAACCTTGGACGCTCTTTTTGGATCATGTCACGCACTGAATCCGGATCCACACCACCGGCGGGCAGGGTATCTGCGTACCGGATCTTGATACCGAATCTGTTGACGAGTTGCAGGAACGCTAATTGGTTCGAAACATAGTCTTCCCGGGTGGTCAGAATACTATCTCCCTTCCGGAACGGAACGGCACTTAATGCCCGTGAATAGGCATCGGTGGCATTGGTGGCAAAAGCAATATTCCGCGGTTCGCATTTCAGGAGCTTGGCCAGCGACTGATAAAACCCCTGGATTCGCCCCCTGGCCATGGCGGCTGCTTCGTAGCCGCCGTGGTCGCTTTCCAGTTCCAGGTGCCGCTTGATAGCCTCCATTACGGGCTCCGGCATCAGGGCCGCTCCGGCATTGTTCAGGTGAATATGGTGTTGTGTGCCCGGGGTTTCCAGGCGGTAACGTTGAATTTGCTCAGTAGCTAACATGAAGTTGGTTTATTCGGTGATCGGCGCATCCAATATGGGGAGTTCGCCACCGATGAATTTAACCACAAATACGGCTTTTCCGTGCGCTTCGAAACTCCTTCGGGTAGCTTGTTGCAATATCTCCCATACGCGTTGGTAAGGCCCGCGTACCTGGGTGCTCATAGCGTTGGTGACTACGTCAATATCGGTATTCGTGCGCAAGTCGGCAATAAATTCGAGGATGATCGGCTCGTATTCCTGATGCAAGGGGTACATGCTGATTTCGGCGGTAAGATTCATTGGTGATTAGTTAAAACAAAAATGAGTAATTGCAATAATTTGATTCAGCTTGGCAATCGTTTTTTGGCGAAAGCCTAAGTGTCTGACAATGTGATGGTTGTTGCTTTTGCTTTCGCAAAAAAAGGTAAAAAAATACGGGGCATGGTACTGTACTCACGGCTTCCTTGCGTTATTTTTTCCCATATTTAATACCTATTTTTGTTGACGAACAACCGTAGGACATCACCTTCATGGCAGCAAAAAAGCGAAAAAAACGGAAAGGGAATCAATTAGCACTCGCCTTTAAGGACGAACGGGTGCCTAAGCTCATGGGGGTACTCATGCTCTTCTTTGCCGTCTACCTGTTTATTGCTTTTACTTCTTATCTGTTTACCTGGCATATCGATCAGGACCGTGTAATGCGGTTTAGCTGGGAGTTGCTACTGCGCAGCGACCTGGAAATGGCCAACTGGCTGGGTCGCCTGGGAGCCATTGTGTCCAGTGGGTTTTTCTACTGGGGGGTCGGCTTGTCCTCCTACATTATTGTATTCTTGTTAGTTGCCGTGGGGTGGGGGCTTATCCAGAAAACGCCCATGTCCCGGTACGTACCGGTGATCCGCTACAGCCTGGTGTCCATGGTCGTACTCTCCGTCTTTCTGGAGTTCGTGGCTCCCGGGGCTACCTTTCCATTTGGCGGGGCTTTCGGAGAATCGGTGAACGGTTGGCTATTCAAGTTCGTTGGCGTTGCCGGAGAAGCCCTGTTGTTCGTGTTTATCCTGATCGTGATGGTCATCTGGTTTTTTAACCCCAAGTTTGAAAAAATGCCCTGGGATATGCTCACCAAGGATCCCAAAGGATTCTGGATTGAGCTTACCGGCAATCGCCGTACGCGTCCGGCCGTAACGCCACGGTCCGTTGAAAAAGAACAAGCCCGTCTGCGGCCGGGCCACCGCCCCCAACTCAAAAGCCGTAAGGATATACGGTCGACCAGCAAGGAAGAGGGTACCGAACGGACCGAGGACGAACTGATGGAAGAGGAATTGGGACTGGATCAACTGCCTTCCCCTAAGAAAGATAAACCGGAGGTCATTCCCGAACTGGACTTCGACCTGGTCAATCAGGAAAAAACGAAAAGTTCTTCCGAAGGGCCGCTGCAACCGGGGGACTCCGAACTGGAAGTGGAAACACCAGGTGCCGCAAGTGATATTCCGACCAAGCCTTCTACACCCCTCGGTGCCGGAGAGCCCCTGCAGGCACAGGAAGAAAACCGCAATCACTCCGAACCCTACGATCCCACCCTGGAATTGTCCAGCTACGAACATCCCGTATTGCCACTCCTGGAGGAATACGAAGGGGAAAAGGTAGAGATCGACCGGGAAGAGCTGGAAGCCAATAAGGACCAGATCATCGAGACCTTGCTGAATTACAAGATCGAGATCACCAAAATCCGGGCTACCATCGGCCCTACTATTACCCTTTACGAAATTGTACCAGCTCCCGGTGTACGCATCTCCAAAATCAAGAATCTCGAAGATGATATTGCCCTGAGTCTGGCGGCTCTGGGAATACGGATCATCGCACCCATTCCGGGACGGGGAACCATCGGTATTGAAGTGCCGAATAAGAAAAAACAGATCGTCAGCATGCGCGAAGTGCTGGCCTCGGATAAATTCCGGCGTGCCAAGATGGATCTGCCCATCGGCCTCGGTAAGACGATCAACAACGAGGTGTTTGTGGCCGACCTGGCCAAAATGCCCCACTTGCTCGTGGCCGGTGCTACCGGCCAGGGTAAATCGGTGGGGATCAATGCCATTATCATGTCGATCCTGTACAAGAAGCACCCTTCACAGGTCAAGCTGGTGTTGATCGACCCTAAAAAGGTGGAACTCTTCCCGTACAGTGCTTTGGAACACCACTTTCTGTCTTATTTGCCGAATCAGGAGGAACCGATTACGACCGAGACAAATAAGGTGATCCACACCCTGAACTCCCTGTGTATTGAAATGGATAATCGCTACGATCTTTTGAAGAAAGGATCGGCGCGTAACCTGAGGGAATACAACGAGAAATTTGTACAGCGCCGACTCAATCCGCTGAAAGGTCACCGCTTCTTGCCGTTCATTGTGCTGATCATTGATGAGTTTGCCGACCTGATTATGACGGCGGGTAAGGAAATCGAGCTGCCGATCGGGCGTCTGGCCCAGTTGGCCCGGGCGGTTGGTATTCACCTGATCATTGCTACCCAGCGACCATCGGTCAATATTATTACCGGTGTGATCAAGGCCAACTTCCCCGCGCGCATCGCCTACAAAGTGACTTCCAAAGTCGATTCCCGAACCATCCTCGATGCCGGCGGTGCCGACCAATTGATCGGACGCGGTGATATGCTGCTTTCCGTAGGTGGTGAAATGGTTCGTCTGCAGGGTGCCTTCGTGGATACACCCGAAGTGGAAAAGGTCATTCAGTTCATCGCCCAGCAAAGGGGATATCCGGAGCCTTTCTTTCTTCCTGAATTCCACGGAGAGGAAGAAGTGCCCGGGGCCAGTGGCCTGAAGTATTCCGACCTGGACGAAATGTTCGAGGATGCCGCCCGACTCATCGTCAGTAATCAACACGGCTCTACCTCCATGATCCAGCGCCGCCTGAAGTTGGGGTATAACCGGGCCGGTCGTATCATGGATCAGCTGGAAGCCATGGGCATTGTGGGCCCCAGCGAGGGCAGTAAAGCACGGGAGGTGCTGGTATACGATGAACTGGAACTGGAGAAATATCTGGAAGATTTGCGTAGCAACCGGTAGTTTCTAAGACTTAAGATACTCAGATTAAAGAGTCTAGAAGTCTTCTTCTTCTATCTTACAATCTTTAATCTAGACTCTTTTCAAGTTCATTAGTCTGTAAGAACTCGAAAGGCTCAATCTCGATCCCAGCCTTAAGCGGCTTTCGGTAAGCCACGTGTACCCGATCAATATGTACGCCCAATTTATCGTAGATGGAGCGGATCTCGTGATTATGGGTGCGAATGGTAGCCAGATACATATATGGATACCGCTTGAGGTTGCGATCACTGCACAAGTATTCCACTAATAAGGCGAAAATTCCTTTGGACTGGTGGGCGGGGTGTATGCCAAAGCCCATGCCTTTAGCATTGTAGGAGGTAGTTGATCGTTTTCGCCACAGGAATTTGGGCAGGGTGAACAAGTTCAGTTTGCCATTGAACCCTTTGAGCAATGGATTAATGTCGGGATAAAGGGCAATGAATCCGGCGGGTTGGTCTTCATAATAAGCAATGCAGGCAATATTGGGGTCCAGGATGGGCTTGGCCGATTCCATCATGGTGCGGACCAGATCAGGAGACACCGGGTTGAAGTGCTCATATACATTAAAGGCTGCATTATACACTTCCGCAAAATCCCTGGCGAAGGTGTCGATATGCTGGTAGCTAAAGGGTTCTACCCGCAGCGGGTGTCGCGACCGCAGGCGTTTGGCTATTTGGCTCAAGCGATCCACCGGAATATTACTTGATTTACCGGCGTAAGTCAGTATCTGTTCGAAGGGCTGATAGCCGTTTTGGGAGAAAAAGTCAGCGTAATAGGGCGGGTTATAATTTTCCTGGTAGAGCGGAGGCGCGAAGTGATGCACCAGTAGTCCCCAGAATTTGTCGCGTTCACCAAAATTAATGGGGCCGTCAATTACTTCTATTTCGTGAGTTCGAAGGTATTCCTCGGCACTATTGAAAAGCATTTTGGCGTAAGCCGGATCCTGCACGCATTCAAAAAAACCGATGCCGCCAGTCTTGTATTTGAGGTGCCCGCTCCGCTCTTCATCAAAAAAGGCGGCAATCCGGCCAACGGGGCGTTTCCCATCCAGCAAAACAAAGCACTGGGCGTGACCGTGGGCAAAAGCGGTATTTTTTTCGGGATCGAATACTTGTTCTATTTCCATGCGCAGTGGAGCGATGAAATTTGAGTCATTGCGATATACTTCGCGCTGCACATCGTGGAACAGCTTCCAATCTTTGGGTTTATGGACGGGTTGTATGGTCATCATTCAGGTTGGTCGTTGCAATTGGTCAAATCTAATATCTGCGGGGCAAAGGAGCGATTACTGCCTGGGGTTTTAGACTAATGTACTGTTATTCAGGTTCAATAAAGGGATTCGGCTCGAAGGATATGGTCGGATCGATAATACGCCGCATATCGAGATGAATGCGTTCGATGTTCACACCAAGTGACTTTACGGATCGCACCATGATATCGTTGTGCGCGCGGATGGCCGCCAGATAGTAGTGTGGATAGTTGGTCATAGTCGATTGGTGGTAGATGAAATCAGTGAGCACGGCAAAGACCCCTTTGCCATGATATTCTGGATCAATACCAAAGGCAATACCTTTAAGTGGTTTGATACGGGTGGTTTTCAGTCGCAGAAAAAATCCCGGAAGGGTCAGCCAGTTTAGTTTTCCTTTTGCTTTGCGCAAAAAAGGATTGATATCGGGAATGAAGCCGGCAAATCCAATGGGTTGTTCCCCGAGGTAGGCAATACATACCATGTTCGGATCGGCTATGGGCCGCAGTTGTTTAAACAGTTTGTACATATTGGTTTCGGGTATTGGTTTGAAGTGAGGCTTGTCGGCAAAAGCCACATTATAGACTATGGCAAAGTGGCGGGCAAAGGTTTGGATATTACTTTGTGTCAGTGTTTTGGCTGAAAAGCCGTACCGCTTTCGGGCACGCCGGGCAATGGCCTTTAACCGATTGGCAGGCACATCATCAAGGTTACCCCTAAAGGTGAGGATTTGTTCGTTAGGTAGGTAATTACGCGTTTCGAAGAAGGATCGGTAGTAAGGAGGATGATAGTGTTCCTGATAGAGTGGCGGAGCAAACCCATGGGTAAGTAAACCCCAAAATTTATCGCGTTCCCCGAAAT
>JASBTH010000257.1 GCA_030148525.1 Saprospiraceae bacterium
TCCCGGATACGGAAGGTCTTGTTCACATTTTTGAGGGAGATGACGACTTCTTTTTCTGACGGCATGGTGTGTGTTTGCTGGTGCAAGATAATGGTAATTACAGAGACTTCAGAGATTTGAGGGACTTCAGGGACTTCAGAGACTGGAGGGACTTCAGGGACTTCAGAGACTTCAGGGACTAGTGTGACTCAGGGATCCCTTTTTTCTGATGAACAGCTGAATATGAAATTGGTAATTATAGTGACAAAAATAATCGACCCTGGAATAGGGCGATATGGCTATCAGATTGTCTTCAATGTTATTACTTCACTAAATATTTAGCAATGAAAATTAGATCACACCGAGATTTAGACACCTACCAGCGGGCGTTCCGCATCAGCATGGCTTTGTTTGAGTGCTCAAAGAGATTTCCCAAAACAGAAATGTATTCCTTAACGGATCAAGTGAGGCGATCCTCACGATCTGTCTCTGCAAATTTGGCGGAAGCCTTTCGAAAAAGGAAATACCCCAAAGCGTTCATAGCCAAGCTAATGGATGCGGAAGCCGAAGCAGCGGAAACTCAGGTATGGGTCGAATATGCTTACCACTGTTCCTACATAGACCAGGATCAATTCAATGAATGGTTCAAAGACTACGATCAAATAATCGGCAAGCTAGTGATCATGGCCAGCCGACCACAAAACTGGTCTTATTAAAAACCCATCAAGGAATAATTCGGAAAAACACCCTATCTCTCCAGTCTCTGATTTCTCTTCAGTCTCTGAAAGTCTCTCCAGTTCTCTACGCTCTTTATATTATGCGACACACGATCCTGAGGATCGTGCACCAAGTCTCTCCAGTCTCTCCAGTCCCTCCAGTCACTAGAGCCCCTACGCAAACAAGCGCAAAACACTAAGCCCAAGCAATGAAACACCAAAGACAAGAGCAACCCACCTACCCTCGCGAACCACGCCCCCCCCGCTGCTCACGCATATTCTGCATGGCCTGGCGCACGATATCGCGGTACTCTTCCTCCGTTACTTCCTTGCCCTTGCCCGGCGCATCCAGGGCTTTCTCGTTCACTTCGCCCCATTTGATCTCACGTGGGGTGATGGTCAGGGAATTATCATCGCTTTCAACCTGCAATACGAGCCCGGGAAGTTGGGCATAGGAGTCGGGGCCAGTCGGGACACCTACCTGGGGCGTAAACCAGGCGGTCAGTGTGCGGTTATTGGTGGTGTCCTGCAACTCGGCCTTCATACAGGGATAGCCGGCGATCTGGGCTGCTTCGCCCGTTACCTTCCAGCCCTTCTGATCGAGATTGCCGGTGATCACAAAGTTTTTGCCCATAAATTCGCGCTGCTCTACCTTGGAGTTTTCCTCAAAATCGCGAAAAACCGTGCTGCCGGCACCCATGAAGCGCATCCGAAAGCCTCTGCGACCACGGCTCTGGACCACCTCGTTGGGGTCCTCGTACATTCGGTATACCGACTGCTCTTCGTTGAAGATCAATTCGTAGGGAGTGGTGCGGTATTCCGGGATAAACTCCTTGAATCGCTCCCGGTCACCGGTGAGTTGCATATGCATATTGACCTTTACGTCGTAGATGATCGTTCCACTGGTTTCCTGGCTTTCGCCAAAAATCGGCAGGATCAGAAGGAAAAATGCTAAAAGCATTGTGTGGCGCATATCTGTTGTTTTTCAAGCTTAATAAACCCGCTGATTTTTTCTGGTGGGCCGGCCAACCGGGAAATCCCTAGACGGTGAGGTCTGCCCACCAGAAAAAACCAGCAGCCTTGAGCATCAGCCTTGGTGATTTGTCTCGGTTTTTCTGAGCAAGTCTACGTGGAAACGCTGAAACAGACTGAGACAAATCACCAAGAGTTGCACCACAAGAACGGGCTTTGCGGGGTTAATCGTCCTTGATGAATGGTTAATAATGGTTAATAAAGATGGCGCGGCAACGGTCCGTAACCTACTTTTGACCTATGAAACGAATACAACATCAGCGTTTGTACACGGGCCTGATCGGAACCAGCATGTTGTTGCTGGTTTCTTTCACCGGCTATTGGCTCTTTAAGAGCTACGATGAACAACGCGATATGCTGCGCCGGGAGACCGGCCAGATCTTCGGATCGACCATCCGGGAAATACAAGACTCCCTGCTTCGACGCAATGTACTGGAGCAATTGGAGCAAAACTTGCCCAGCGACTCCGCCGGACTGGCGGGATCATTGGGTCGTTTCCGGTACGAACGGGATGTACCCAGGGTGCTGTTCAGCCAGACCGATAGCATGAGCATGCAACGCGATACGCAGGGCATTCGCGAGCTCCAGCTCTTTCTGCGCACGAATCAACCCAGCCCTGATGACCGGCACGAGCGGCTGAGAGCCGATGATTCCGAACGGGTACGGGTCATCTTTCGGGGATTGCGGGGCGACAACCCCTTCTCCATTCAGGTGGGTGAAGACAGTACCCAGATTGACCGAATTCAACCCATCTTCGACCAGCGGTTGCACGAAGCTAACCTGGTGTCTAATTACCAGATTATCACCCGCGAGGAAGCCCAGGAAATGAGAGACCGTAAATTCAGTATTCTGGTGCCCCGCTACCGCCGAAGTAAGAATGAAAAATACTTCTACCCCTACCCTTTTGTCGCGCATTTCCCGGAAGTACGCCCCTACCTGTTCCGGCAAATACTGCCCCAGATATTGTTTTGCCTGGTGCTCTTGGTGCTTACCGGCTCCGCCTTCGCACTGATCTACCGCTCGTGGTTGAAACAACAGCGATTGGCCATTCTGAAGAACGATTTTATCAGTAATATGACGCACGAGCTCAAAACGCCCATCACCACCGTCGGGGTTGCCCTGGAGGCGATGTCGAATTTTAATGCCCTCGGTAATCAGACCAAAACCACGGAATACCTGAATATCTCCCGCAACGAACTCAGCCGGCTGTCCATACTCGTCGACAAGGTGCTGAAAATGTCCATTTTTGAGTCCCGGGAACCACTTATCAATCCCGAACCGCTGAATATGAAGCAACTCTGTGTGGAGATCATCCAGACTATGGGCTTGCACCTGGAAAAACAACATGCGCATATACAAACGGATTTCCAGGGTACGGATTTCACCCTGGAAGGCGACAAAATCCACCTCACCAACGTGGTCTATAATTTGCTCGATAATGCGATCAAGTACAGTGACGGAGCCGCGCAGATCAAGCTTTCCATGCATGCAGAGGATCAAAAGGTTATATTGGCTGTCAGCGATAAGGGGATAGGTATCCCCACTCAATTCCAGCCGCGGGTATTCGATAAATTTTTCCGGGTACCTACCGGCGATCAACACGACCGAAAAGGGCACGGGCTGGGACTTAGCTACGTGCATTCGGTTATCGAAAAGCATAAAGGCTCCATCCAGCTAATCAGCCAGGAGGGGCAGGGAACTACTTTTACCATCAAACTGCCACGGAACCAATGACCAAGACTAAGATCTTATACGTAGAAGACGAGCAATTTCTGGGTAAAATCGTGAAGGAAAGCCTGGAAAGCAGAGACTTTGACGTACATATGGTTGCTGATGGAGCCGGTGCAATGAGCGCTTTTCGGTCCTTCCAACCCGATATTTGTGTGCTCGATGTCATGTTACCCCATAAGGATGGCTTTACCATTGGCAAGGAGATCCATACTTTGCAGCCGGAGATCCCCATTATTTTCCTTACGGCAAAAAACCAGACCCAGGATGTCCTGAAGGGATTCTCCAGCGGGGGTAACGATTACATCCGCAAGCCGTTCAGCATGGAAGAGCTCATTGCCCGTATCCAGAATCTCCTGCAGATCAAGGGCAACGGACCCGCCGTCAAAGACAGCCAGGATGGTCCCATTACCATCGGCGCCTACACCTTCGACCACCGCAAATACGAATTGCGCTTTGAGGATCAGGTTCGTAAACTATCTCACCGAGAGGCCGAGCTATTGCTCATCTTCGCCCGCAACCAGAACAGCACCGTCGAACGGCGCACCATACTGAAAGAGATCTGGGGCGACGACAGCTTCTTCAATTCCCGCAACCTCGATGTCTACATTAAAAAACTGCGCGATTACCTCATTCACGATGAATCGGTGCAGATCATTACGCTGAAGGGGATTGGGTACCAGTTTGCAGTCGGATGATCGCCTAGGAGCGCTGATCCTTCCCTGGCTGCCGAAGCTTTAGCGTAGGTTAAGCTGGATCGCGCAAAGTAGAAGATCAAACGAAAAGCTAATTCCAGGAAACGGTATTACGAAATCACCAAACAAGGTGGTGTAACCCCTTGGTGCCCGTGGTCATACATCTTATATACTAGACTCGCCATGGCTTGGTGTCCCAGTTCGAAGTAATGCCCAGCAAAACTACTTCGTTATCGGTATTTTTTTGGGGAAATTAAACCGGTAAACGGGTTATCAAAAAAGGTCAGAGAAGTCTTTACTTGAATGGGGAATCAGTTTTCTTACCAAATGTTCGTAAAGCCGGCTCCGTTTATCCCTCTTTCGTTCGACCCTGGTATGTGCGCGATCCGGCCACGCCTGCGCGAAAGCTTCAGCGGCCGCAGGAGGATCAGCGCTCCAATACTCTCCGATTTCCCACTTCCCACCTCCATTCCCTATCTTTCCGGGAAAACTCCATCCATGTCTGATATACGCGTGCGTTCCCGGGAATTGGATAGCGCCGAGATTTCCTGGTTTGCGCCCATCTGTAATGGTGATTTTGCGCAGATGGGAGTCATGGACGACTTTTACAAAAGCACCTGGGAAAATGCCTCGACGATTGTCCGGGAAGCGGATCGCCTGGGGCTGCGGAATGTCCTTTGCCCCTCCTCCTATCAGGTCGGACAGGATACCTGGACCTTTGCCTCCGCTATCGCTCCCCTGACAAAACGGATTAACCTGCTGACCGCCATCCGCTGTGGCGAAGTTCATCCCCCCATGCTGGCCCGCGCCATTGCGACCCTTGACCATATCCTGCGCGGCCGACTAACGATCAATATCATTTCCAGCAACTTGCCCGGAGAAGATTTACCATCGGATGTGCGCTATGCAAGATCACGGGAAGTAATCGAGATCCTGAAGCAATCCTGGACCAAAGAGCGGATTGCATTCCGGGGCGACTTCTACCAGGTTGACCTGGATACAGATCCGGTAAAACCCTACCAACAATACGGTGGCCCACTGTTGTATTTTGGCGGGTACTCCCCGCCGGGGGTGGATCTGTGTGCCGAACATTGTGACGTATACCTGATGTGGCCGGAAACCGAAGACCGTCTGCGTGAACTGATGCGGCAAATGAGTACTAAAGCGGCCGATTACGGACGTGAGGTCGATTTTGGGTTGCGGGTCCACCTGATCGTTCGCGAGACCGAGGCCGAAGCTCGCCGGGCAGCGGCCCGGCTAATGGCCCGGCTCGACGAACGATTGGGCACCGACATACGCGAGCGTGCACAGGACGCACGTTCCTACGGTGTCGCCCGGCAAGCTGAAATGCGCCAACAAGCCGACCTGGAAGGATTTGTGGAAGACAATCTCTGGACAGGTATCGGGAGGGCACGGTCGGGTTGTGGCGCGGCCCTGGTGGGTGATCCGGATCAGATCGTGGCTAAGATTCAACGCTACCACGATATGGGTATCCGGTCATTTATCTTTTCCGGATATCCCCATCTGGAAGAATTACGACTATTTGCTCGTTATGTGTTACCGCAACTGAAAACGTGTTCACTTCCTCAAGAATTAGGACGCCGGCCATCGTCCGTGCCGGTAACGCCATTAGGTGCAGCACCCCGAAGATAATAAGTAGCTATGTGGATAGATCTGGTCATTGTTCTGGCGTACTTTGCCGTCATACTGGGGGCTGCTCTTTCCGGGCGATCCCGTTTATCAATCAGTAGCGAGGAGTATTTCCTGAGTTCCCGGAACCTACGCTGGCCGTC
>JASBTH010000264.1 GCA_030148525.1 Saprospiraceae bacterium
AGTTGTAGGACTCATACCTGAGCTTTGAGAAGACTGCTTTTCTAACCATAGAGGGAATTTCAGATCGGCCTTTAAAAGTCAGGCGCCTGATGAGTATACTTCCCCCCAAAATTCGAGCCAGTGGCTTAGTTGGTAAAAACCGTAAATTAGCCACTGATTATGAAACGGAAACGTAGAACATTTAGCGCGAAATTCAAACTAAAGGTCATCCTGGCAGCACGCCAAAAACCAGGAAGGGGCCACCGGCGAACCGGCGACCCACTCCCCAACCTGTAAACCCGTGAGGACCTTTCCTGAGTCAATTGGCAACCGGAGCTGCCACTTCCCGGGTGTAATCAGATTTTTTGCCCACCATGGCAAAACCGGTCACCTCTACTTCCGAAATGGAGCGTCGGATCCCGTTCTTGTCATCGTACGTGCGGTGGCGAAGCTTGCCATCGACGGCTACCTCCTTGCCTTTGTGCAGGTATTTATTGGCCGCTTCGGCCTTTTTTCCCCACACAATACAGCGGTGCCATTCGGTTTTTTCGACCAGCTCGCCGGCACTATTGGTGTACGATTCATTGGTGGCCATGGAAAACCGGGCGATCGATCTCCCATTCTGAGTGGTAGTAAACTCAGGATCTTTCCCCAAGTGACCAATCAGCGTGACTTTGTTTCTAACAGACATGGTACTTACATTTAAAATGAATAATAGTGTTTCGATCGAAAGCACCGGTAAGATGCATGCCCCGGACACAAGTATTCGTCCTTTAGACGTTTATGTACGTTTAGCTGATGGTTATTTTGGCGAAAGCCCAGACCTTGCTTACCAACAAAATTTCCGATAATTGCAAAAAAATATCATCCATGAACGCATTTCGGTTAATCCTCCTCGCCGGCCTCCTAAGCGTATTACTGGGCTGCCAGCAAACGAATTACGAACAGGAAGGTATGTCGGAAGACACCGTCGCCCTCCTGAAAGAACTCAAACCACGCCAATCGACCCGTGGTCAATTCAACCTGTATTACCCGGCCTCCAGTGTAGCTGCCGGCCAGTTGGATGAGGTGGAAGAGTCCCTGAAACGAAGTAAAGCCAAGGTGCTGGGATTACTCCAGGAAGCAAGCTACGATGAAACCATTCACATCCTGCTTGTCGACAGTGAAGAAGAGACTGCCGAGCTTACTCAGTTTGCCCGACGGGAATTTACCGTGCCGCCTGACCACTTCAGCATTGTCGTGATGGATGGCGAACGCGAGCCTTATTTCACGCGGGCCATCTTTAAAATGATGTCCGTTGACTTTTGGGGGGAACCCCGCGACCTGATGATGTTCGAAGGCGGAGCTGTTTTCGCTCAGGGCAGCTGCTTGCCTATCGACGAGCCATTGTACCAGATTCCCGCGCACGCCCGCGCTCAGGGAGACATATGCAGCGTACGCGGCCTGATCCTCAATTTTTCGGATTGCGTAAGCGAGCGTCCCGTTACAACATACATGCAGGCGGGGTCCGTATTCCGATT
Source organism: Saprospiraceae bacterium (assembly GCA_030148525.1). Lineage (GTDB taxonomy): Bacteria > Bacteroidota > Bacteroidia > Chitinophagales > Saprospiraceae > DT-110. The sequence goes on from JASBTH010000264.1 coordinate 1,500, forward strand.
GCTGTTCGATGGCTTCGGACGAGAAAATACCCAGCGTATCTGGACCGGTGGCATTCGCAATATTGAACGCATCGTGGGGATGGCACCCATTGAGCTGGAGAAGGAATGGACCTACGTTATGGAAAACGTAACCCTGGGTGAGCCGCTTGACCTCGTGGCTCTCAACGAGTCAGGATGCCTGTAATCGATTAAAAATCAGACTTATAAACCACCAAACAACCGTTCAGCTATAGTTTGGCCCGCTTTTTGATAATTCATGGGATAAACGCACTTGTATGCGCCCCTTTATCTATAGCCTGTGTTGCCTGGTACTGAGTGGAATGGGATCGCCCCCCGCGACACCCCCCGTCGTCGATCCGCCCGCTCCGTCCAGTTTATTGGTTGGGTTGGCGGAAGGCCAACAAATAGACCCGGTGCTCCGCGAACTACGCATACCACTGCGGACCACAGCCGCCCCCAGGGTCATCCCTCTGTCCAGGGAAGAGGGGTACTACGCCCTGTTCTTGCCTACGGCAGCCAACGCCTGGTTTGAGCAATTGCGACAACACCCCTCGGTGCGATTGGTCCAGTGGAATCACCCCGTGATTGCGCGTAATATTCCACCGGATGATCCCTATTGGGAAGCCCAGTGGAATGTACGGCGGATCGGGATACCGCAGGTTTGGGAATCCACCTACCTCACCCCACAGGTTCGAGACCAGGGTCAGCCGTCCATCTGGGTAGGGGTGCTGGAAAAACACGGGTTCGACACCCGGCATGCCGACTTGAACCCCCAATTTTGGGAAAACCCCACGGAGATTCCCGGTGACCAAATTGATAATGATGGTAATGGATACATAGACGATGTGCAAGGGTGGAACTTCCAAACTAATCAGAGCGTCCACCCCCCGGATCCTCACGGCACCCAAGTGGCAGGACTCATTGCGGCCCGAACAAATAACCGGATCGGTATGGCGGGGTTAACCAATCGTACCGGCCTGATCCCCCTCAGCGGACTGCACTACGAACACCAAATTGTTCAGGCGTATTTGTACCTGCGGGACCTGAGGCGGGCCTATAACCAAAGTCGTGGAGAACGGGGAGCCCTCGTGGTCGCCGCCAATGCTTCCTTTGGTGTCAACTACGGTCACCCCGACGATTATCCGATCTGGTGTGAAGTATTTGATAAATTGGGCGAAGAAGGCATTTTGAGCGTGAGCTCGGTCATGAATGCACCCGTCAATATCGATCAGTCCAGTGATATACCGACCAGTTGCGGGTCCGACTACCTGATTACCGTTACCGAATCCGACCTGGATGACCAACTCCCGGCGAATGTAGGATTCGGCAGACGAGCTGTCGACTTGGCGGCACCGGGAAGAGGTAGTTTTTCGACCTTTCCCCGACAACAGTACGGTAACGTAAATCAGGGAACTTCTTTTGCAGCTCCCCACGTGAGTGGAACCATTGCGCTACTGTACGAGTCCTTGTGTGTACCCCAACAACGAGAGATTCTGGATGATCCCGCTGAACTAGCGCTCAGGATGAAAACATGGATACTTGAAGGAGCAGAACGTTTACCTTCCTTTCGCGATCAGGTCGGAGCTCAGGGCCGGCTGGATGCGTTCGCCAGTTACCAGATCATGCAACGGGATTGTTATCCAGGCCAAAAATTACAGCTCTCCAGACATCTTTACCCCAATCCATTCACGGATCAACTACAGATAGTATTATCCGTCAAAAAGGAAGGTACCTTTAAGTTTGACATTTTTGATATGCAAGGTCAGCTCGTACACCAGCAAAGAAGGGATTTGCCGCAAGGAAAGAACATTCAAACATCCCTGGACCTTTCGTCCCTCCCGGTGGGAGTCTATCAACTAACCATTTGGGGTGGACAACACCGTACCACCCACCGGGTAGTGAAAGCAAATCAATAAAAAAGATGTTCAAAAGACTATTCGCTCTGTCCCCGAGCACAAAAAATCCCGCCTGGCCAGGTGCCGGGCGGGATTCATTTGTTTGGATTAAAGTTTTCTGGGATTACCAGTTTTGCACGTATTGAGCGTACGTACGCTTGGGAGTGGTTACCACGAAGCTGTACGTATCGCGTGACAAACGCCCCAGATCGTAGCGTTTCTCTACTTTGAGTACGTTTTTAATGTCTTCGGAAAAAACGGTGCGTCCGTTGCTGTTCACGATTTCCACGTGTACGGTACCGATGCGATCATTCAGCATGGTCAGGTCAACGTAGTCCTGATCAAATTTGCGAATGACCGGTTTCATGAATACGTCGCGAGAACTAAGCTTAATGTAGGTTTCATCGGCGTCGATGTCGATTTCCTGATTCAATTCACGAACGCCGTATTCAACGATCAACTCATAAGAGCCACTATTCAGGTTGCTCAGATCCAGCAGTTTTGCGAAGGAGGGGCCCTCAGCCACCATGGAGATCAATTCCAGGCCGCCTTTAGATTCCAGTCGAATCGTCGCTGCGGAATGCATATCGGTAATATTAATGCCCAATTTACGGCCATAGCTAGCTTGCAATTCTACGTTGGACATCTTGGAGTCGTTGGCCCAAACCAGGGTACCAACTAATACCATAACTAAGGTCAATACGGTTGTTTTCATTTGTTGGATGTTCATGTGTTTACTTGTTTGGGTGAAGTAATTGGTTAATCTGGAAACAAAATTACGGGCAAAACCACCCAAAGGCTACGCCCCGCTTAACCAATAATGATGCTATTTTAACCTAAAAAATAACCTAAAAATAATTTACGTTAATATAACATTGCAAACCCAAACATTATCGCGTTTTTGCCCCTGGGCAACACATGATTTTTCCTTGCCAG
>JASBTH010000267.1 GCA_030148525.1 Saprospiraceae bacterium
TAAGATCGCAGAGATTACCGGATTGAGCTACAGGGATATTTCGGCCATTAATCCGGCCTACCTGAAAGGATATATCCCGCAGAACAGCAAAGGTAACTTTCTGGCCCTGCCGGCTTCGGCCAGCAAAAAGATGCGGGAATACCTGACCAAAGAGGTGAAAGCCAAAGAACAAAACCTGGTGCCTACCCTTTACCTGGTAGCTCCCGGCGATAATTTGGCAAAAATCGCCAAGATGTACCAGACCACAGAAGAAAAAATCCGCGATTGGAACGGACTGGGCAATCAGCCCATTGTGCTTAACCAAGAACTGACCCTCTTGCTATCCAGAGCCTACCTGATCAATCGCGCATAGAAGCTAATACTAGTCAATAAGGAAATTTGTACCAAGGAAGCTCACCCACCAGGGTGGGCTTTTCTTTTTGGAAGCCGGTTTAAAAATATTTTTAAGATGGCTTCAGATCATACCCTTTCGCTCAAAGTCATGCACTTGCTCGATCAAGGTTTCAGATACGGGCCGGTAAGTCATCCCCAGTTTCTCCATCGAACACGAATTGTCAAAGCGCACGGGATAGCCTGCGTTGCGCCGAATGTAGCTCCATGAGTACCCCCGAAAGGGGCCCAGTATGTACAGTAGCCATTTCGGCAAAATTCGCCGTGGCAATGGGTATTTCTTCCCAAACTCCGTACGCAAAATAGCCCCCATCTCCAGTACCCCCAGCTCGTCGGCCGTCAGGATGTTGCGTCCCGAGGCCTCGGGATTGAATCCTGCCCTGATATGAGCCTGAGCAACGTCCCGCACGTCTACGATCCCAAAGTACAGATCGGGTACTCCCGACTTAAAATTGCCGTTCACCATCGATAGCATAAAGTCGATACTGGTACTATCGGACCGATCGCTCAGGGAAGGGCCCAGTACGAAACCCGGTTGCAAGGCCACCATACTCCAGCGGTCCTGCGCTTCGGCCAGGGCCCAGGCTTCTTTTTCGGCTATCGTTTTGGAAAAACTATAGGGTTGATAATCAAGATCGGCCCGCAGGTTCCAGTCATCCTCCGTAAACATGCCGTTGGGTTTGTCGGCTAATTCTATGGCATCACCGTAGATGGCAGCTACACTGGAAGTCAGCACGACCCGCTGCACCGTGTCTAGTTCATTCACCGTTGCCAGCACGTTGAGGGTGCCTTTCCGGGCGGGATCCACCAGGTCTTGCCGGGGATCTTTCACCTTTAGGCGGAAGGGAGATGCAGTGTGAATTACCACCCCACAGTCTTCCATTGCCTTACGGAACGCCCCTTCGTGCAACAGATCAGCTTCGAACAGGCGTAAGCTGCCCTTCTCCTTTTTAGCCAGCTCATACAGGTGCCCAAACTTTTGCCCCTGCCGCATATCGCGCACCGTACCGTGTACCGTATAACCACCTTCCAGAAGGAAACGAACGATCCAGGAAGCTATATACCCTGAGGCGCCGGTAACCAATACGGGTGCAGAAGAATCAATATCGGTCATACAACGGTTATTTTTTCAATACATAAAGCTTTTCACCACAACTGAAGCTATGGCCTGCCCCCCGTAAGCCGTAAGCCGTGCGTGCCTGCCGAAGCCTTGGCGCAGGTAGGGACCGTAAGCCGTGGGCCGTGGACCTCGCACCTTGGACCTCGCACCTTCCACCTTGGACCCTAAAATAAGGCCGCTGGCCGAAAAGATAGCAGGCTTCACCTGCTCTGCCTGAAAAAATACCTACTTTTTAGACCGATATAACCCGAAACCGTTTGCCATACAAAACCACAACACCTATGCAACGACTGTTTACGCTCCTCTGCCTGGTCCTTCCCTGGGCAGTAACCGGGCAATCCAATGAGGCGTACTTTATTCAATATCCGAGCCTTACGCCCGACGGATCAACTATTATTTTCAGCCACGATAGTGACCTGTGGTCGGTACCAGCGGCAGGTGGCATGGCAACCCGCCTCACCGCCATGGACGGCCAGGAAACGCACCCCATGGTATCGCCCGATGGTGACTGGATCGCATTTTCCAGCAACCAATACGGAAATACGGATGTCTACCGCATGCCCATCAACGGCGGCCCGGTAGTACAACTGACTTTCCACCAGGGATCAGACCGGGTAAGCTCCTGGTCGTGGGATAGCCAGACTATTTACTTTTCGTCCAATCGCGAAAATCGCACGGCTTCCTTCGCCATTCCCGCTGAGGGTGGCACTCCGGCCCGCGTTTTTGACCACTATTTTAACAACGACCACCACCTGATACCTCACCCCGACGGGCAGCGTTTCTTTTTTAACGAAAGTTGGGAAAGCGACAACTTTGCCAACCGCAAAGGCTATAAAGGTGCTTTCAATCCCGACCTGAAGTCCTACACGCCGACTACCGGCACCTTCCAAACCTACACCGATTGGGAGGGTAAAGACTTCAAAGCCACCATCGATCAGGACGGTAACATCTACTTTCTCAGCGATGAACACAATGGGGAATACAACCTGTATCAGCTCACCGACCAGGGCAAAAAGCGCCTGACTAACTTTAGTACCGCCGCTTTCTGGCCCAATGTGAGCGCCGATGGCAGCCGGATCGTGTTCCGGCGCGATTACCAGTTGTGGACCTACGATGTGGCCAGTAAGAAAGCACAGCCCGTCGCGGTTCAGCTTACGCAAAACAGTACCCTGGCCAAGGATCAGGACTTCAAGGTTGGTGGTAATGTCACCGCTTTTGATGTGGCGCCTGACGGCAAAAAAATGGCCTTCGTTTCCCGGGGTGAACTTTTCGCCTCCGATATCGAGGGTAAGTTCATTCGCCACCTGGCTACGAATCCCCGCGAACGCGTGAAGGAAGTGTACTGGCTGGCCGATAGTGAAACGCTTGTCTACAGCCAGACTGTAGGCGGTTACACCAATTGGTTCTCTCAACCCGCCCACGGGAAGGGTACGGAGAAGGCCCTGACCGACGACAATCAGAACAACCGTTTGTTGAGCTTCAACAGCGATCGCTCTAAAGCCGTATACCTGAGCGGACGCGAAGAAGTACGCCTGATGGATATGGAATCCATGGAATCCGAAACTATTTTCCGGGAGGAATTGTGGGGCTTCTACAACGATTGGCCCCGCTTTGCTCATGATGACCGGCACATCCTCATCACCGCCTATCGCGATTTTGAACGGGACCTCATGTGGTACGATCTCGAGTCCAAAACAATGACCAACCTGACTAAAACCGGGGTCACGGAAGCTGCTCCCTTCCTGTCGCCCGATGGTAAATACATCTACTTTTCCTCCAACCCCACTGAGCCCTCGTATCCCTTCGGATTGCAAAATCCGAATATCTATCGCATGCAGCTACAGGCTTTCGACGCCCCCTATCGCAGCGATAAGTACGATGCCCTTTTTGCGGAAGCAGAAAAAAAGGAGGAGGAAAAAGACACCACCGAGACCGACGAAACTCCCGAGTCCATCACCATCGACATGGACGGCCTGGTGGACCGTATCGAGCGGGTGGGTCCCTCCTTCGGTAGTCAGAATAATCCCTGGATCTGGCAAAAGGATGAGGAGACGGTGATGATCTTTGCATCTAATCACGATGAGGGCCAGACCAAATTATGGAAAACCACCTTTAAACCCTTTGAACGCCCCAAAACGGAGGCCATCAAAGGAGCCAATACCGGCAATACCAATATAATTACCGCCAAGGGTAAGCAATACCTCCTCGTGCGGGGGAATATTCACAGCCTGAATGTGGGCGGTGGCTCCACCAAAAAGATCGAGCTGGATCACACCTTCCGCCGCAACCTGAACGACGAGTTCCGGCAGATGTACTACGAGACCTGGGCCAACCTGGAAGAAAACTTCTACAACGAGGATTTCCACGGGGTCGACTGGGATGCTATGCGCGACCGCTATGCCACCTTCCTGCCCTACCTGAACGAGCGCAATGATTTGCGTCGCCTGCTCAACGACCTCCTGGGTGAATTGAATACCAGTCACTTTGGCTTTAGCACGTTCGGGCGGGAGGAAAGCATCTATTACGGATCCCGCACGCTGGCTACCGGCATTCAATTTAGTAAGGATAACCCCTACGAAGTGGAGCGCCTGATCGCCAAAACACCCGCAGTATTGGCCAGCCATCCCATTGAACCGGGCGATGTACTTACCGCAGTCAACGGACGACCCGTGATCACCTCTCAAAACCGGGAGGCCTACTTCGTGCAGCCCTCTTCTGACGAGGAGCTGGCCCTGACCTTCCGGCGGGGCGACAGCACCTTCGTGGCCAAATTGCACCCCACCAGCTACGTCTCCGAGCGCAGTGCCCGCTACGATGAATGGATGGAAGCTAATCAGGCGTACATCGATGAACAATCGGATGAGCGTATTGCCTACGTACACATGCGTAACATGGGCGGTGGCGAGCTGGATCACTTCCTGCGGCAGATGGTCTCCAAAGAGCGCAACCGCGATGGTATCATCCTCGATCTGCGCTGGAATACGGGGGGTAACGTCCACGATCGCGTACTGGAGTTCCTCTCACGCCGTCCCTACCTGCAGTGGAAATACCGGGGTGGTGAACTGGCCGACCAACCCAACTTCTCTCCGGCCACCAAGCCGATCGTACTCCTCATCAACGAGCAAAGTCTGAGTGATGCGGAAATGACCTCGGCCGGGTTCAAGGAACTTGGTCTGGGGACCATCATCGGAACGGAAACGTATCGCTGGATCATCTTTACTTCCGGCAACGGATTGGTGGATGGCTCATTCTACCGCCTGCCCTCCTGGGGTTGTTATACCCTCGACGGGGATAACCTCGAAAAGACCGGCGTAGCGCCGGATATAACCGTGGGCGAGACCTTCGAAGACCGTCTGGAAGGACAGCAACCACAGCTCGACCGGGCCATTTCGGAGATTATGAAGCAACTGAAGAATTAAAGTTTAGCGGGGAAAAGACTCAAATCAGAAATTGGCAACCAGCTTTTCCCCGCTTTTTCTATTTTTAGGCGCTTTTGCCATCCCTGGTGGCATTCTACTTTACATAATGTTCCAACTATGAGTTTACAAGCGATTACTGAACAGTTTCAGGCCCAGGCCAGCAAAGCGCCGGCCATGGAGAAAACCCTCAAGTTCGTGTTCGACGAGGGCGTTGTGTTCCTCGATATGACGGGCGAAACCCCTTCCGTAACCAATGACGACCGGGAAGCTGATTGCACCATTATCACCTCCGTTCAAACCCTCGATGCCCTCCGCAAAGGGGAATTGAATCCCATGATGGCCGTAATGAGCGGGAAGGTCAAGATCAAGGGCGACATGGGCGTAGCGATGAAGCTACAGTCCCTGTTGAGTTAGGGGTGGACTGCCGCAAAATACTGACGGCCCCCTCTTCCCGCGCGCTGGAAGAGGGGGCCGTCAGTATTTTGCGGCGGGTTGCTCTTAGGTTTTAAGTAGCTACTCAGGCTACCTGCCATCGCTCTGAAGTCTTATTCACCTTACTCGCAAAATGACATATATGAATTCACCTGATGGGTAAAAAAGGCTTTTACCACCTCAAACCGTCGCTAAAAACAGGCTGGCCCCGGTTTAGCCTTGGCGAAACCGGGGCCAGCCTGTTTTTAGCGACCAGCCACCTACCGCCCGGAACGACGTTGCTCCGCCATCGACATTGACATCATCTGGTCCTGGGCGTCAAAATCAAGCTCAATCGGCACACGCCGGCGCACGATGGAATTGTAGTCCAGGAAGTAGATCAACTTCATCGAAAGACTATTCGTCTGTGGGTTATTGAAGAGATTCGACACATTATCCATATAATTCAGGTTGACCTGGTCACCGTTGTTTAGAATGGCGTTCTTCCAAACGATAAATAGATCACTACCCGGAGCGAAGCGCCACCGGTAGACCATATCGACATTGAAAGCATTGAAATTGGTATTTCGGTTTTTAGCGTATTCCGTAGGTCCCAGGCGACCATCTTCCTCTAACAGGTGATATGCCTCGTATTCCACTTTCGACCAGTAATGGCGCAAACGCAAGGTCAGGGCCATGTTTTCGTTGAATGTATAGCCGGTATTAAAGGTATTCTCTACCGTACGTACATCGCGCCGACCGAAGATGACATCATCGTCGAGTCCGTCTTTTTTGGCAATTTTATCTACGTAACCCACATCTCCGGCTTCCAGTGTACTGCGCATTTGCAGGCTCATGTTGAATTTATCGCTTACGCGAAAACGGGGCGAAACCATCATGCTGGTGGTATTACGACCGGCTTCGCCGAAATTGGTAAGACGTCCATTCAGGCTTATGCGAATTCGCTTACGGCTGTCGGTTCCCATCCAGAAACCCACATTATTCATGGTGGGGTTGCGGTAGAAGCGCCCTTCGGTACGTGGTTCAAAGTAGTCGAAGCTAGCTCCGGGTCGGGTGAAAGTCCAGGCGTTTACCTCCCAGAAATTCTTCAGTTGTCCCCAAACAAAGGCCTCCACGCCAAAGCTGACAAACTCATCGGGATTGTACAAACGTTCATACCCCATCCAGCCTCCGAACGTAAACTGGTTAAACGGCCCCAATCCATCGAAGAAATTGTAATTGGTGAACATATTGAGGCTCCGGGAATTATTGTTGAACAGAAATCCCAGATCATTGGGATCGTACGTATCACTCTCCTCGGAATACATAACCCCTATGTTGAAATTTCCGCTAAGCTTGCGGGTTCCCAGATTGAAAGCGTGTCCCAGGTCAGTGCGATCGGTGAAGTATTTTTGGCTTAGCTTATAGCTCCCATCCACTCCGAAACTTTGTTTTTTGTTCCGCAGTTCCATGACTGCCCCCGACACATTCGCATCGTAGGCTGCTCCGTCGCGCAGCACCGTGGTATTGATCAGCGTAACGTAGGAGTTATTGGGCAAGTTCTGGTCGAAGACCAATACATTGTAGTTGGTAAGCGGGTCGGTCAGGATATCGCGGGTCCCCGATTCTTCACTGCGCACACGGGCGTAGGTGGGTGCAGAAGTAGCATTGAAGAAGCCAATCCCCAGGCCCTTTTTCGTACGTCCGGATATTTTGGTGGCATTTACTAATTGTGACTGGGCGGGATTCTCGATAATCTCCTCATCGCCGATCAGCTGATCTTCTACATTTCCGCGATAAAGAGGGCGACCGCCTGCACGTCGTGAATAGAAAAGCCCTCCTTTATTGAAGAGCTCAATACCCTCAGTAAAGAATTGGCGATTCTCGTCGAAGCGCACCTCAAAGGGGCCCAAATTGAGCACCTGATTATCGGATTGCGCCTCCCCGAAGTCGGGAATGAGGGTCATATCCAGGGTGAAGGCATCGTTGATGCCGTATTTGATATCCATACCTCCGTTGATGGAATGGCCGAAACTATTGGCTTGCCCCGGTTCGCTGTATATCTGACCGTACACCGCTACGAAGGGTGTAGCTTGCAGCCGGATAGGGGATTTGATATTCTCGATACCATTGATCACCCCGGCCTGATTCAGGAAACCATTGACATCGGGCTTAATCTCACTCCAGAAGCTCTTTTCCTGTTCGCGTTGGATCAGGCGACCAAAGTTGATGTGCCAGCGTTGCACATCTGTTTTTGGAAATCGCAGGGCAGCGTAGGGAATAAAGATTTCCGAGACCCATCCTTCAGGCGTAATGCGCGCCTTGCTTTCCCAAACGGCATCCCAGCTTTCGTCTTCCCCGAATACCGAATACCTGGCATCGAACTGCACCCCGGCCGGCGTCAATATGAAGCTTACTCCGTTGATGCCGCCCATATAGGGGTCAATAAACACACCGAACCAATCGGTATTGCCAAAATTATCGCGCTGAGATAACTCTTTTTGAATGCCGGTCGGCTCGTCGTCGTAGAGCATAGCCCCCACGTAGATGCCCAGATTGTCGTACACTATTTTTACTTCAGTGCGTTGGGACGCTTCTTTGCCCGGCTTGGGCTCAAGGGTCGTAAATCCACTGGTAACCGGTGCGTCGGACCAGGCATCTTCGTTGAGAAAGCCATCAATTTCCATAGCTTGCTGTGTACGCACGCTCTGCATTTCTTTTTTAGCAGCGGGTGGTTCTGTCTTTTTTTGGGCTTTTGCCGAAAGGCATACACACAGGCATGCGAGGGCAAGGCAGATCGAGGTGAATTTCATCGGGTGAACGTTAGTTGGTTAAGTCGGGTATCAGGAGGCCATCCAAACAAGAGCGGATAGCTTCTGATAGTAGTACTTTGGTGTTATCAGAAGGTTACAGATGTACCTTATTATAAAAGGGGTGTGTGGGGGTTATATACCTTTATTAAAAAAAGGACAATATCTAATTCGTCAGGTTGCAACCTTGGCGGATCGAATTTTGTACCTTGTTTTTACCATTGCTTGCAAGCTCTTCAAAGATAGGCCATTCCGGAGGGGTCTGTTTTACCGTAAGGCGATGAAAAAGGGCGATAGGTAGATTTTCGTAACTTCCGCGCGGCATCAAAGGAATGATTGAGCCTTGAAGTACCTAATTCCACATTTCATTCAGGAAAAACTCGAGCAGCATCAATGGCACGGAGAAATGCCTGCCTATGCTTTGTTTCTCGATCTCAGCGGCTTCACGCCGTTGACTGAAACCCTGATGGATAAAGGTAACCCCGGAGCCGAGGAGTTATCCATCATCCTCAACGATATTTTCGGACCGCTGGTCCATATCGTCTATGAGCGGGGAGGCTTCATCCCCTACTTCGCCGGCGATGCTTTTACGGCCATCTTTCCCGAATCCAACGATCCCGATCAACAGACTAATCTGGCTTGCCTCGACGCAGCCCTTACCGCTCGCCATTACTTCGAGGATCGTAATTACCGCTTTGGTGTGTTCACCATTGGGCTCAAGATCGGTCTGTCGTTCGGACCGGTTGAATGGGGTATTGTGGGTCGTCACCAACGCGCCTATTACTTTCGGGGAGCCCCCATAGATACTAGTTCTTCCTCCCAGGCTTTCGCCAAAAACAAGGAATTTTCACTGGTGATGGACGAAGCGTTTCGCCAGCGGGGTATACCTGACTCCATCACCCTTACTGATCTGGAACCGGGTTTCTACGGTTTAACTCCCGAAAGTCAGCTGCCAAGTCAGGCCAGGCCCATTGACTTACCACCACTCTCCGAGGGAGTTGCCCGCCAGTTTTTACCCGAAGCAGTAACGACCTATCAACAAGAGGGCGAATTCCGCTCCGTTTGCGCAGTATTCATAAGTTTTGATGGTATCTCGGATCACCGCCTGCTCAATCGCTTTACCAGTGATGTACTGGAACAAATGTCCAATTTCAGTGGCTATTTCAAGGAAGTTGACTTCGGCGATAAAGGGGGTGTCCTGGTGGGCTTCTTTGGAGCACCAGTCTCTTTTGAAAATAATGTGGAACGGGCCCTGGAGTTTATCTATGTCCTGAATCAGGACCTCGACGACCTGCGCCGGCGGTACAACTTTCGCTATCGGGTGGGCATTACCGAGGGTACAGCCTATACCGGCATCGTGGGTGGCGAGGAGCGCTGCCAGTATGCAGCGGTTGGCAACCGGGTCAACCTCGCCGCCCGCCTGATGATGTATGCCGACTGGGGAGAAGTGCTCGTCGATGCCGAAATCCGAAAGAATCCCTACTTCCACTTCCAACATAAGGGAGACATTAAATACAAGGGCATCGAAGGTACCATCCCCACGTTCAAGATGGTGGGGAAAAACGATTCCTACTACAGTGCCTACGAGGGGGCGATGGTGGGCCGGGATGAAGAGATGCAATTACTCATCGACTTTTCCCAGCCCATCTTTGATCGCAAAAGCACGGGGATCGTTCAGATTTTCGGGGAAGCAGGCATAGGTAAAAGCCGCCTCACCCACGAGTTGCGAAAGGCACTGGAAAGTACCGACCGCATCCAGTGGTTCGTTTGTCAGTCGGATCAGATACTGAAAAAGCCTTTTAACCCATTCGTTTTTTTTCTGCGCAACTACTTCGACCAATCACCCGATGGTAGCTCGGAAGAAAATACCGATCATTTTGAGCGGCGATTTAGCACCTTGCTCGAAGAGCTTGACGCCATCGAGCATCCGGATGCCGATGAATTACAGGAAGAGCTCCTTCGCACTAAGTCCGTGCTGGCAGCTATGCTCGGTATCGTCTATTTTGATTCTTTGTGGGAGCAACTAGATGCTAAGGGCCGCTACCGAAATACGGTCCAGGCCGTCATCAACCTGATGCTGAGTGAATCGCTGATCAAGCCCTGTGTGGTTGAGCTGGAAGACGCCCACTGGCTGGATGATAATTCCCTGGAATTAATCCAGGAGCTGGTCCGTAACCTGCCCCGCTTTCCGCTACTGTTGGTCATTACCTCCCGCTACCTTGACGACGGGAGTAAACCCACCTTTTTCCCCATCAGTACCCTTACGGAAATGCATTTGCCGGTCATCGATATCGACCTGAATTTCCTGAATTCGGATGCAGCCCGCCAGTTTGCCGAATTTCATTTGCGGGGGCCTATCAGCGATTCCTTTTTCACCATGCTGCTGCGGACCACCAACTCCAATCCCTTCTACTTGCAACAGCTCCTTGAGTATTTCGGCGAACAGGAGTTTCTGGTGCAAAAAGACGGAAAATGGATGCTGGCCGATGAACACATCCAACTGTCGAGTTCCATCAATTCTATCCTGACTGCCCGCATCGACCGACTGTCGACCCTGGTAAAGGAAACGGTTAAGGCGGCAGCGGTCATCGGACGTGAATTCGAGGTGCCTATTTTGACGGAAGTCATGAAGTCTCACCAGGATTTTTCTGGTCAAAACGGAGATACCGGTAAGTTACTGCTAGAACAGATCAAAGTAGCTGAAAACGGCCAGATCTGGCAGGCTATGAGTGAGTTACGGTATATTTTCCGCCACTCCCTGCTACGGGAAGCTGCCTACAGTATGCAGTTGCGTACCCGATTGCAGCAACTCCATCGCCAGATCGCCGAGGCCATGGAGCACCTATACCCCGATAAACTGGAAGAACGCTACGTCGACCTCGCCTTCCATTACGAGAAAGCTGGTGTCTTTGATAAAACCTGCGACTACCTTCGCAAAGCGGCCGACTACGCCCGCCGGAATTTCCAGAACCAACAGGCCCTGGAGTTCTACGAGAAATTACTGACAAAACTGGAGGAAAAGTCCGATTCAGCCCACCAGATCAAGACCCTGATCAGCAAAGGTCGGGTACTGGAATTGATAGGCGAATGGGAAGAATGCGAAGTAGTGTACCGGGAGGCTTTGGCTCTTGCCAAAAAACTGAGGGATGTCTTACTGCTCGGGACCACCCACAACAGCCTGGGACAAGTACTACTGCTGAAAGGCGATTACGACGACGCCCAGAATCGCCTGCAAACGGCCGAACGGCTCTTTGAATCCGTGGAAGACCAATCGGGTATTGTCAAGGTAAAAGGAAATCTGGGTAATTTGTATTTCCGGCAGGGGGCTTATGATCAGGCTCAACAGTATTTCCAGGAGAGCATCGCCATCGGCCGCAAATTGGACCCGCCCCAGATCGACGCCCGCATTGTGGCCAATCTCGGATTGACTTATATGAACCGGGGCGAATTCCAGGAGGGTATTCGTCAGCAAAAGGATCAGCTCCACATCTGCGAATCCAATAAAGACAAGCAGGGCTGCGCTACTATCCGCACCTATATGGGCATCGTCTACCTGGAACAAGGAGACTACGATTCGGCTTTGGAAAGCTTTGAACTGGGCCTCGACATCAGCCGTGAACTGGGCAATAAGCATTTGGTATCCATCGCCATCGGAAATATAGGGATCGTATACGAGCGTAAGGGCGACTACAAACGCGCCATGTCGCACTACGTGGATGACCTGGAACTGTGCGAGCAACTGGGTGACAAACAAGGTACAGCCATTGCCCTGGGGCTGATCGGGCAATTGCTAAATATTCAGGGAGACTTTTATAAAGCTATTGAGTACCTGCAGAAAAGCCTGATGATCTCCGAAGAGCTGAATTACCGCAAGGGCATCGCCAAGGCAGTGAATACCCTGGGTGACATCTTTTATTACCTGGAGCAATACGACCGGTCGCTTCACTTTTACAATCGGGCTATCGACATGACCCGCCATATCGGTAATAAATTAGTCCTGGGGAGTAGCCTGGTCGAAAAGGGATTAGTATTGCTGGAAACCGGTGACCAGGAAGCACTCGGTGAAATCGTGCGCGAAGCAGTCGAAATAGCCGAAAACCTGGGGAATCCCGATCTCTTATTTGATGCTCATTTATTGGAAGCCCAGGCCGCCCGCCTCGCGAAAGACACCGATCGAGCGAAAACCATCCTCTCCCGGCTTCTGGAAGGAAACCTCGACAAAGATCAGGAAGCCGCCGCCCGCTACGAGTGGACTGTCCTTTTCCCCGACGACGACGAGCAGTGGAAAAAAGCTCGTCACCTGTACGATGATCTCTACCGGGATACGCCCCGTTTCACCTACCAAAAAAGGTTGGACAGATTGTCGCCCCCCTCCGCCGAGGATTATTGATTATCGTACAGCTGATAATATTCCTGCTGTCCCCGGAAGTCAGCCGCCTGCCTCTGCCATGCTTCCCAAACACCCATCGCACTCAAACCAGGAGTTCCCGGTGCGGGTTGCAGTCCAGTCGTAAACCAGTTGAATTGATTGGGGTAGGTTCGATACAGCCCATCCAGCAAATAGGCTGCCAACCGCACTGACTGGAAGGCCCGGGCTTCTTTTGGCGTAAGCCGTACCACCCACTGCTGCCCGTTTCGACCAGCATCCGTCATGCGAAGTACCTGCAAGTCGACCAAATCACCGACAGCCGGATCTAGGTTTTGCAACAGGGTGGGCCGGGCATCGGGTTGCTCCGATTCTGCGGGCAGAGAAAAAGCCAGATAAGGACGTTGTACTTCCAGACCAGCCTCGTAGCCGGCATAGGTTAACAACCGCATACCCGGTTGGGCCAGAACGTGATCGGGGCCTGGTAAGTCGATCCGGCCGCTACGCCATATTAGTCCGGTCTCCGTCCAGGTCATGGAACGGGTATAGGCTTGCATATTGATCGTTTGTAAGGCGACGCCCATCTGGTAGCGGGCATTCCAGTACCGGGCCAGTTCGGCGACCGTGAGACCATACCGAAGAGGCAAAGCCCCTCCAATATCCTTTGGCCGGGGCAAGACCGGACCTTCGATCCGTTGTACTCCCAGTGGATTGGGCCGATCGACCACTACTACCGAAATACCTTGATTGCTACACCAGCGTAGCGTGCGGTACAAAGCTTTGAGGTTGGGATCCCAGGCCGATCCGTCGAGTTGCAGGTGGATCACCAGCACATCAATAGCCCGTGCCAAAGACGCATCCAGGGACCGAAAAAGCCCCTCGGCGGGAATGCCTGCCTGCCCCGCATCAACCTGCCCCGCGAAGGTACTGCGGGACCGGATAGCCAATTGGCGATAATCATCACGGGTAAGATCATGGCTGGCATCTAAATGCGTCAGCAAAGCCCACCGTTTATTCCGAAGCACCTCGGGTTGCAGGGTGGTGAGGACACGCCATCCCGTTTGAAAACCACGAAGGGTCGGCGGCGCGGGATCGCGGAAAAAGGAATTCAGGGGGGCCGCCTGCTGTAGTGTGAAAGAGGGCAGGGTCACCATTGTCCGATTACTTTCGTTACCGGCCCGATCAACCGCACGCAGGGATACGCGAGTCAGTGGATCCAGCACCTGATTAGCCGGAGGCATGGGTTCAGGTGGCTGGGTAAGAGAAATACCTGCCTTGCGGGCAAAGAGGGGCAAACGGATGGTACGGGTATTACCCCCCAGAATATCATAGGTATCGGATTGGCCGCCGTAGCCATACGTTAGTATCCAGCGAGCGACGGGCTCCCCGGCATCGGGCTGCCAGGTCACCAGCAAAGAATCACCCTGTACTACTCCATCGATACGCGGAGGCTGTGGCGGACGGGCATCCAGCCAGGGTGATGCCGGTACCAGAGCGGGTTTTCGGTAGGGGCCCTCCAGGAGTTCCCGGGCGAGGGTCGGATGATTCACCAGGGGTGCAATGCTCCAGTGCACGGTACCCGGTGCGTCACTAACCTGTCCGCGGGTAATCATGATCTGATTGATGGTTTCGTCGACGGCAGCCTCCCCCTGCTTGCGACCAATACTCATCCCCGGCCACAGGTGCCGTTGCTGAATATTTTGCTCTGCCCACCAATCGAGAAGTACCGGAAAGCTTTGGGGAACCTGGTTCACCGGCCAGTACAATTGGGGAGTCCAGTAGTCGACCCACCCCTCCCGGAACCACTTACGGGCATCGGCGTACAGTTCGGCGTACTGATCAAAGCCCTGAATACTGGCCGGATTACCAGGACGCCAGATGCCAAAGGGGCTGATCCCGAATTTTATGTGAGGCTTACGCGCCTTGATGGTGTCGTACAACTGATGAATAAAGGTGTCGACTGCTTCCCGCCGCCAGTCGTCCTGACTAAATGTACCGCCATTATTTTGGTAGGCCAGGTAATCATCATGGTCGGGAAAGTCAGCTCCTTCGTTATAGGAGGGATAGGGGTAGAAATAATCGTCGAAGTGAATCCCATCGAGGTTGTAGCGATCGATCAGGTCCACCACCACGGAGGTCGTATGGCGCTGGGTTTCGGGGTGGGTAGGCTTCATCCACCAATACCCGGTAGCCAGTGGCACCACCAGTTCTGGTTTTTGTTTTACGATGGAGGCATTAGTCACCTCTTTTCCGGTAGGATGATGGGCACGATAGGGATTGAGCCAGGCGTGCAACTCCAGTCCGCGTCGGTGGGCTTCCTCGATCCAGAAAGCCAGGGGGTCGTAGTAAGGTTGGGGCGCCTGGCCCTGCTGACCGGTCAGGAAATAAGACCAGGGTTCGAGGGGGCTGTCGTACAGAGCATCCGCTTGCGGACGCACCTGAAAGACGACCGCATTAAAGTTGTGATCGGCCAGCAGATCTAGTAATTCCCGGGCTTCCTGCTTTTGCTGAGGGACCGGCAGACCTGGTTCACTGGGCCAGTTAATATTAGCCACCGTAGCCACCCAGGCGGCCCGAAACTCCCGGGGCACGGAGGAAGGCTCCACAGGTTCGGGAATCGTTTCGCTCTGTCGGGCGGGTTCGGGGGTGCCGCATTGCAAAAGGATCAGGGATAAACAAAAAGTCAGAAGAAAGCCAGAGCCACGCATGGGAATAGATTTTGGGATTTATGCAGACGCCAAGATACCATTCGCCCATTATAAAGCACAAGCTGTTGCCCAATTATCTGGCCGGTCAGGCGAATCTCAGATGTTCCTTTTTGCGAACGCAGAGCCAGTCACTTTCAGCTATCCACGATTGACCTGGTTCGGTTACAGGATGAAATATACCCCTTCTGAAGTGGTTTGGAGTCCCGGCAGGAAGTACTGCGGAGCAAAACCGCTTCGTTGTCGGTATAATCTCAAAATTTGTCCGTAAAATGAGTTTTTAAAAAACCCACAAAAAGAGTGGTTTAGGGTTTATTACTTCTTTTAGAGTTTGTTTATGATCTATATATACACCAAATCATATCCACTATAATGTATGCCATCCCAACGTTTGCAACTCAGGTAATCAGCACTTGTATCCTTGGCCTGTTACTGACCATTCCTCATTGTGTCTATGCTCAAGACCAGTCGTATACCTCATATCGGTCGGGGCCCGATACGGCCATAACGGTGCAACCCGAAGGCGGTATTTGCCTGATGGGGGGACGCACCGAAGACGACGACGCCATGCGTTGGTTCCTCGAACGCAGCGAGGGTGGGGATATTCTGGTGCTGCGCACCAGTGGCTCCGACGGGTATAATGACTACCTCTTTTCGCAGCTAGGCGTACCTGTTCACTCCGTGGAGACCATCCTATGCCACAGCCGGGATGCCTCCTATGATCCCTACGTGCACCAACGCATACGCGAGGCTGATGCCATTTGGTTTGCGGGCGGTGATCAATCGACCTACGTGAATTACTGGCGCGACAGCCCGGTCGACAGCCTGATCAACCGGGCACTGACCGAACGAAACATCCCTATCGGAGGTACCAGCGCCGGCATGGCCATTATGGGTACCCCCTACTTTAGTGCTATCGAGGGGACCATCCAATCGGATGAAGCACTCAGTAACCCTTTTCACGAGGCTATGACGGTCGACTCCCAACCCTTTCTGAATTTACCCATACTGGCAAATACCATTACGGATACCCACTACAGTGAACGGCAGCGACAAGGGCGGCACGTCGCTTTCCTCGCACGAGCTTTTGCCCGGAAGGGGTACCCCATGCGAGGCATTGCCTGTGATGAATACACAGCTGTTTGTATCGACCCCTCCGGCATTGCCCACGTCTACGGCGATTATCCTGATAAGGAGGATGTAGCCTACTTTCTGCAAGTGAGTTGTGAGGGTGAAGAGGCAGGGCCCGAAAACCTGGAGGCAGGGCAACCTCTGACCTGGTCGCGGCAACAGCAGGCGGTCCGGGTCTACAAAGTCCCTGGCAACCCGGATGGCACGCACACATTTGACCTCACAAACTGGTCGACCGGCAAAGGCGGAAGTTGGGAAAACTGGTGGGTCGAAGATGGCAAGTGGCAGTCGGGGCCAGGCCAGGCACCGCAGTGTATGCGAACCTCCCTTCCGCCGGTAACGCCCGCCAATAGTCCCCGGGTATTTCCCAATCCGTGGTCAGGTGTTGGTCAACTCTACCTGGAAGGGCTCACCGGGGTTCCGGATGACTCGCGTTTAATCCGGCCAAACGGGCAACGCCAAGAGATACACATTTTTGCTGGTCAGCAACCACTGGTGTTGAACATACCCAGTGCAATCCCGGGCTTACACTGGCTTGGCTTTCGCCAAAAAAACGAGTGGTATTCCGTGCCACTGTATATTCAAAAGGTACCTTAGAGCTCTGTATACCTACGTAACTTTGATTTATGTCTGTGCCATTCGGAAGGGAATAATTCTCAGATTTGTATCTTTTGGTTTTTAGGCTTGTGCGGTTATCTTCATGAACGATTTTAGGGTCCGTTCACTGAAGGCACGAAAACACGTCTGTACCGACTGGGAAGTGGTTTGCTGTCCCAGCACAAAGTACTGCGTAGCAAAACCACTTCGGGTGGAGTTTATACTCGCGTAAAAAGAGCATGCTTCGCCCAAGCCTTTACGGAAACGGAATATTTACTTTGATAATTTCAAGACCTAACCTTAAAACCAACGCTTATGCTCTGGGGTATCGACCTGGGAGGTACAAAAATTGAAGGTGTCGTGCTGAAAAGTGCGGCCCAACCGGACGTACTCGCTCGTTTGCGCGTAAACACCGAAGCTGATCAGGGCTACGATCACGTCATACATCAAGTTGGTTACCTGATCGAGCTACTAAAAAAGGAGACCGGCACCAGCCCCACTACCATCGGTATGGGCACCCCCGGAGCTATTGATCCCCCTACCGGTTTATTAAAAAACAGTAACTCCATTGTACTGAACCATAAGCCTTTCCATAAGGATTTGGAAAATAAACTGGGTTACTCCTTTAGGCTGGCCAATGACGCCAATTGCTTTGCCATGGCGGAAACACGTATGGGCATCGTTCCCGACCACGTCGAGAACCCCCGGCTCACCTTTGGTGTCATCATGGGTACGGGTGTCGGTGGAGGTATTGTGATCAACGGGCAGGTACACGGGGGACTGCAGGGAATCGGTGGTGAATGGGGTCACTCCTTCCTCGACGAAAGTGGGGCCGAATGCTACTGTGGCAATAAAGGATGTGTGGAAACTATTATCTCCGGTCCCTTTCTGCAACGATATTACCACAGTCAGAGTGGCACCGAACGCAAGCTGCAAGAAATTGTCCAACGCCACCGCGACGGGGTCGACCCACACGCAACGGCAACCATGGAACGATTACTTCATTTCTTTGGAAAGGGTATTGCCAACCTGGTCAATATACTCGATCCCGATGCTATCATTATTGGTGGCGGTGTTGGCAATATTGAGGAGCTGTACACCGAAGGGGTGGAACGGGTGAAATCCTTTGTATTTAACCCGCGATTAGACACCCCGATCTTACGGCCAAAACTAGGAGATAGTGCCGGTGTATTTGGCGCTGCATTTCTCACCGCTTAAATTGATTCACCTCTTTGAAGCCTGTTAGCCCGGGTTTTCTACCCAACAGAATCGAGGGATTAAGCTGCTAATTGAAGTCTATCAACCCGATGCTTAGGTCTGCATTGTCTGTTGGTAGACGAATCCTTGCATTTCGGCATTATTTTCCAATACCCTCCGTGCAACTACTTATATTTGGGCATGTCTTTAATGATAAAGGCCTCATTTCATACGAAAAAAGGCCTGAAATCTACTTATTGTATAATTGACACAAAACAAAAGAGAAAGAAAGGAAGTTAGAAAGGTAGGATAAATCGAAAGCTAGTGAGTTGTTCGGGACGGAACAACTCCTCTACATAGCTCAAAAAAGTTTTTTCATACTAATCCATTTTTAGTAGTTGCCGTGCGTAATATGTGCGGCAACTTTTTTTTTTGGTAGTCCAACGAGGCCCCGCCTACCAAAAAGGGGAGTTTATAAGGGCTCACTACTTCCTTAGGCACCCCCTGATTGATCTCAATGTATAACTTTTCTGAATTCTAAAAAAATCATATCTCCTGACGGCTATTTTTCTACAAATAAAAACCGGCTGTTTTACGATCGTAAAACAGCCGGTTTGGTCAAACTGGCCTTCAGAAACATTTTACCACCCTGGAACAATATTTAATCCAAACGAGAACGGAATATCGGTCCCCAGCGGTTTGGCATAATAGGGTTCAATGATCAAAGCTCCGAATACATTTGCCCGCAGCGAAACACCAGCTGTAAGGACCGGTTTCGCATCCGAGAATCCCGATAGATTGTTGTCGGTATCGAACTGCTCAAAATCGTTCCATACCAATCCGGCATCCACAAAAAAGTTCAGATCGGAGAACAAGAACCCGGATTTGAGGAGTGCCAATTGCTTCGGACCGGTAAATGGAATCCGCACCTCAAAATTGGAAACAAACATCTTGGAACCGAACAGATTATCGTCGGTAATCTCTCCGGTAACCTGTAGGTCTTCCCGCGCCTGTGCACCAAGTCCACGTACAAACCACGGGCTACCTACATAATACGGGAAGAAGACATCAGCATCTTGACCGTACCGTCCCAGGTGCATCGCCCGGAAAGCAAAACCGATCGGTTTATAGAAGCGATAGATCCGGTAGTCCAGGTAGGGGCTCGTGTAGGAAAATTCACCGAAATACTGGCGCGCTCCAAACCGGAACCGTTGACCGTTCAAGGGAGCAGTCATACCGAACGACGAATTGTCTCCGACAAAAGCCGCACCGACACTACCCAGGGCAAAGCCCTGTGAAAAAATATCGTTGGGGTTATCGTTCTCCAGCCGGTCCCGTTCCTGAAATACCAAGTTCCCAAAACCATTATAGTAGTTTGAGAAAAGGGTGGTTGACGAACTGTAGTACGACAGGTCGGCATCGGCCTCGACCCGCAGGGTTGTCGAAAAGGGATACTGGGTGAAGAGCGATACCTTATCTTCAAAAATGCGGTTCACGGCAAAGTCCCAACGCTCGTATAAGCCCAGATCACCGCAGTCTTCACAGGGCAAAGTATCCAGGCCGGCAAAGCCACCTCCAGTCTGACGGAATGGGATGTGCGACAAGGAAGCCCCCCAGTTCAATTGTCGTTTGCGATTGATGTAGGCGACTGATCCACCAAAATCCTGGATCTCCCCATTCAAGGCGGCACTGATATAGAATTGGTTATTGCCGAGGATATCGCTAAACAGCAGGTCCACCGCACCGGCAGCTCCCGTTGTCGTACCGAAGGTATTTGATGTTCCTACCCCTACACCGGCTCCACCACCCACGTAGTCGAGTTGGAATTTTTTCTTAAAGGGGATTTCCTCCATGTTACCAACAGCCAGGTTACCATACTGATCTTGGGACCTGATAAAGCGATCGACCAGGCTTTCCATCTCATTATTGGGTCGTGGCAGGAAAGCAGCCTCGTAAGTTACCTCGTTGGGATCCACTTCTTCCTGTAGCAGGTCTTCGGAGCGAGCCCGGAAAATGCTGTAGCTACGCTTATTGTAATGAGTATACAACACCCGGTTGCGTCGGCGATCAATACTTATCGCCGGTGAGTAGTGCGATATCCCGCTGATACCGGTAGCAATATCGGTCAGCTGATATACCTTTTGGGTGCCCGTTTCAAAACGGTACATATTTCGGTAACCATCGCGATTCGACAGGAACACGATGTCTCCGTTCTCATCGACCACCGGGTTCAGGTTATCTGCTCCCGGAAAAACATCAATCAATTCTACCGACTGGGTTAAAATATCCATTTTGGCCAGATTGAAGGTCAGTCGGCCGTAGGTGCGGCCCCGCGACATAGCCAATTGATCGGAAGCATAAACGATGTACGAACCATCAGGTGACCAGCTGGGGTGTAGCTCGGAATTTACATCGTTGGTGAGCTGAGTGACCTCCTTTGTCTTCAGGTTGTAAAGGTACAGGTCGGTCTGCCCTTCTTTTTGTCCGGATACCACAATCTTATCACCATCGGGCGACCAACTGGGGTTGGCGAAGGCCGGCAGGTCCTTGATAAAGATCTCCTCTTCCGTTCTTCCGTTTTCGATATTCTTGATGAGGAGTACGTTCGACCCTTTTTTGAAGCCGACAAAGGCCACGCGTTTACTATCAGGTGACCAGGTACCGGACGACTCGATGAAGTTAAAGTCATCCACGTTACCCTCCCGGTTCGAACTGGCCAGGGTCTTAAGGATTTCCCCCGAATTCACATCCGCCAGGAAAACGTCGGTGGAGAAGAGGTTTTTTTCCGAAAGGAAAATCACATAACGCCCGTTAGGACTAATGGACGGTGAAATATTCATCCGGCCACCATCTTTCTCATTGATAATAGCGCGACCAACAATGCCGTCATCCATATCTTCTACAAATGGGGCGAAGGTCTCCTTCAGGGAGCGTTCCCAGCGTGCCGACAGGGAGTCGATGGGTAAGCCTAGCTCCGTAATACAGGCTTGTTCAACCCCGTAGAGGGCTACTGCTTTAAAGAAGGGCTGAATCTTACCATCACCCAGCAAACCGGTAAAGAAACTCCAGAATGCGTGTCCGTAGCGGTAAGGAAAATAAGTGGGGTTATACATATCCTTTAAGGAAGGTACATCGTCGTTGAGTACTGCATCGCGCATCCACATGGCGGTATGCGGGTCAACACTACCGATCGACATGTACTCGGCCATACCCTCGACGATCCACAGGGGCAGGTTACCCAGATTCTGCAGACTGGTAGAGTCACCATTGATCACGGTATTGAACTGATAGGCGTGGACCATCTCGTGCCCGAGCACCTGCACGGTTTGTTGGTTCGACATGGCAACCGGCATAATAACGCGGTTTTTAAACGCCTCGGTCACACCACCCGTACCAACACCGACGGCACCGGAAATGGTATTCGTCTGCTGAAAGTCAGCGAAGTTATTGTAAAAGATAAGGGGGTTCTTCTGTACGATGGTATCCCGCAGGGTAGCCTGGTGCATCTGATACCACATCTCAGAGTAGGATGCCAGGTCTTCCAACACCTGATCGTTCTTGGTGTAGTAATAGATCTCGAGGTTAGACGTTTGCAGCACATCGAAATCGAAAGTCTCATAATTGACCTTGTTACGGCCAAAGGCCTGAGCTGATAACTGTGCGGGCATAAGGGCCAGACAAGTGCCCAGGATCAGCAAGAAACGAATGGTTCTTATCATGGTTTGCATAGTATGTACTTGAATAGATAGCACTTGGCCCGAATTGGGTTCAACAATATGGCTTTCGCCAAAAAAGATACAACTAATCCGATTTCTTCGGGCCACTTTTAATATGTTCACGTTCATCCTCTTAACACTTTGACCGACGCGGTAGTATGGGCTCCCTGTGAAAAGACGCGTTAAAATTGTCTTAAACGGCCGGGGTACGTAAGTTTACCGACATTAACATCTAATGTTCTAAAAGCTATGACTCCAATTTGTTGTTTCAGATTCACTGCGTTCATTCTTTTCATACTGATTTCCGGAGACCTTTCCGCACAAACCGACTGGGAAACCCCTTTCGAGAAAACACCGAATACCTCCTCTTCTTACAGTGAGACGATAGATTATTACAAACGGTTGGCGGCCGCTTATCCGTCCGTTTTTTCCCTGGAAGCGCAGGGTGATACGGATGCTGGTCACCCGCTACACCTTGCCATCTTTTCGGCCGACGGCAACTTCTCACCCCGATCAGCCCAAAGCAGTGAGAAGGTCATAGTCTTCATCAATAATGCCATTCACCCCGGGGAACCCTGTGGCGTTGATGCCAGCATGTTGTTCTTCCGGGACCTCCTGCAGGACCCCGACCAGCAGGAACAACTCAGGGATGTAGTCATCGTCGCCATTCCCTTTTACAATATTGGTGGCGGCCTTAACCGGGGCGGCTACAGCCGGGCCAATCAAAACGGCCCGGCTATGCACGGGTTCCGCGGAAATGCCCGCAACCTGGACCTCAACCGGGATTTCATCAAGGCCGATTCCCGCAATGCCCGAACTTTTAACCAGATTTACAGCCAGTGGAAACCCCACATCTTCGTGGATAATCACACCTCGAACGGGGCCGACTATCAATACGTACTTACCCTCATCCCCACCCAACACAATAAGCTGGGTGGGCCACTGGCCAAATTACTCCAGGAGAATATGCTCCCCTACCTCTTCGATAAGATGGCCGCCACCCCGTACGAAATGACGCCCTACGTATATGTACGCAATACCCCCGAAGA
>JASBTH010000279.1 GCA_030148525.1 Saprospiraceae bacterium
CGGCCGGCCTGTTCGATGGTAGTGATCAGGAAGGGTGTTTGTACGTCATGCTGAAAAATGTCGTGTAGCAGCAGCACTTGGTCTATCGTTTCCGGGTGATGGTAGTACTCGCGGATAGCCCGGTAAAGCAATTTAATAGCAGCAGAATAATGAAATCGAGCCCGCTCCATACGGGCAGCTCGTTGCAGGAAGCGGGGCGTCCAGGTGGAATCCCCGGGATAGGTATTGGCGTAATTCTGATAGGTTTCCAATAAAATAGCTTGGGTGGAATCGGAGGTTTGGTTTTCTAACTGACGAATGGAAGACCGCATTTCGCCCGCATCCGATTGACAACTCCCCAAGGCCAGGCACATTAGAGCAAGGAGAAGGCAGATTCGCATAGTTCATTTTTTTGCGAAAGCAAAAGTACGCTAAACAAAGCATTACAACGACTGTTTAGCCAACTGCTGACCTATACATAGCGAACCATGAAACAACCCATCAGTATCTTTTGGCACCGTCGTGACCTGCGCTTGCACGATAATGCCGGAGCCTATCATGCCCTGCGCGGCGACCACCCGGTACTGCCACTATTTATCTTCGATTGGAATATCCTGAATGATTTGGAGGAAACCGACGATGCCCGGGTGACCTTCATCCACAATGAGATCGAACACCTGGATAAGAAGTTGCAGGAGATGGGCTCGGCCATGCTGGTGCGCTACGGGAAGCCCCAATCGGTCTGGGAAGATCTGATCAAGGAGTACGACATCGCAGCGGTATATACCAATCGGGATTACGAGCCTTACGCCAAAGACCGGGATAAGGACGTTGAGCATATGCTGGCGAAAAAGGATATTCCCTTTCATACCTTTAAGGATCACGTGATCTTCGAGCATATGGAGGTGGAAAAAAAAGCAGGTGGGGTCTACACGGTATTCACTCCGTACAGCCGTACCTGGCGGGATAAGCTAATGGCCGAGACGTACGAGGGAACCGATATTCAGGGAAATAAGACGGAGCTGTCGTATTTCCTTAAGCCTTACCCCAACGAAGACTATTTTGACAACTACCTACAAACCAAGCCCTTTGAGAAACCTTCACTTTCCGACATGGGATTCAGTCGCTCAGATCTGGAGATTCCGGACCGGACCGTGTCTCGCAAGGTGATCAAAGAGTACGACAAAAAGCGAAATTTCCCGGCCATCGAGGGTACTTCCCGATTGGGCATTCACTTTCGATTCGGGACTATCAGCATCCGGGAGAAAGCTGAGCGGGCCCGTCAACTCAATGGAACCTTTCTCAACGAGTTGATCTGGCGCGATTTCTACGCGCAGATCCTGAGTAACTTTCCGCACGTGGTGGATGAATCATTCCGGCGGGAATACGATTACATCGAATGGCGCAATAACGAAGAGGAGTTTCGGGCCTGGTGTGAAGGGCGTACAGGCTACCCAATGGTGGATGCCGGCATGCGGGAATTGAACGAGACAGGGTATATGCACAATCGGGTTCGTATGATCACCGCTTCTTTTCTTACCAAGCATCTGTTGGTCGATTGGAGGTGGGGCGAAGCATATTTTGCCCGCAAGCTGCTCGATTACGAATTGGCGTCCAATAATGGCGGCTGGCAGTGGGCAGCTGGTTCGGGAACTGATGCAGCTCCCTACTTTCGCATCTTCAATCCGGAAAGTCAGTTTAAAAAGTTTGATAAGGAAGGGAAATACGTCAAAAAATGGGTTCCGGAATACAGGACCGATAAATACGTCGCCCCGATCGTTGATCATAAAGAAGCGCGGGAACGTTGTCTGGATCGATATAAGAAAGGCCTAGACCAGGGAAAAGCAAAAGTGAAAGCATAAAAAAGCCGGTTCAGACTATCGTCGTGCCGGCCGAAAAATGCATTCTATGCTGATGAATTTCTTTCTATGTACGCATAGGTAAATGTTCGGCTGTGCAAAACGTTCGTAAAATCTGTTGTTTATAAGTCCGGAATTCCGCCTTTATAATGTAGGACTGTTTTCTTACTCTATCGATTTACCTTCCGAAGCCGGCGGATACTTAAGTTGACCCAGGAATTCACTGGGGGTTTGTCCAAGCTGCTTGCGAAACACGCGGTTGAAGGTGGCCTTGCTGTTAAACCCACAATCCAGGGCTACTCCCAGTAAAGACATTCGTTGGTGGGCACCTTCCCGCAGTGCTTGGGTGACCGCCTGAAGCCGGTAATTGTTAATGTATTCGTTGAAGCGCTGCTGCAATCCCTTATTGATGACCTGCGACAGTGATCCGGGACTAATTTGTAGTTCGGCAGCCAGGTCGTTTAGGGTCAGATCGGGGTTGAGCCAGGGCTTCTTTTCGACCATATAGTGCTCCAGGCGCTCAATCAGGTCGGCATCAACGGTTTCTGCTGGCTGGCCTGAATTCATGTCGCGGGTGGTAGCAGCGGGTGGTACCGGCAGATGGCCGTCCAGCTCCAAGGTTTTAGCGTACAATGCCTCCAGGTTGGTGTAATAACCCTGGAAGCCCACGTATAAAATAACTACGGCCGACAGGATGTGTCCCCACCAGCGCTGGGTCCAGTGCAGGGAAACGATCTGGGTATCGATGACCAATAAAACATACTGGAATACGAAGAGGCAGGCGTAGGCCACCAGAAAATTGCGTATCCACCCCAGCTCTACCCGGTATGTATTACTGAAATAAGCATGAATACGCTGGCGATAACGCAGAAACAGCACGCCGGACGCAATGAGGTAGGCCGTAATGGAAATGGTTTCCGCGGCACTCAAAAACGGATCGACATACACCATGTCGATGGCAGTTTCAAAAGCGCCATTTTGCTGATCCCAATACCCGGGTTGGTTTTTGTCGTATAGCCAGACAAGGATCCGATACGCAACGTAGGTCAGGATGGGTATCAGATGCCACCAGTCGCGGATACGCCAACGCTGGGTGGGTTTGGTGAGGCTGCGAACGTATAGGTAAATGAAGGGGCCCAAAGCCAGATACAAGCTAATCAGGAAATAGTTAACCTTGGTATTGGTGAAGGTGTCGTACCACCCCATAAAACCGATGATGTAACTGGTGCTATTAAATCCCTGCACCATCAGGAGGAGCGCTAACCAAAGGTCAGCTTCACGTCCTTTTTTGCGAAAGCGCAGGAAAAGGAGGAGGGCAAGGAGGTAACCCTGAACAATAAGGATCAGCAATGGCGTGCTGTATTGGTTAAATTCCGGGAAGCTCAGTAAGATCATGGAGGTGCGTGCTGTTCCGCTTTGGGAAATATACGAAAACGGAGGCCATTTCGATCATTAGGGTGTTCCGGCATTTTCCTGCCCGGGACGAAAGATTCGACATGGCTTGGCCCTGCGGCCGGGAAGGTATTTAAATCGTCCGATGTTGGTCAGGATGGCCTGTATGTGCCACAAGCGGGCATGGTGGCGCAACCGGAAATAGGATCCAATGGGTCGCCTGTGGGAAGCAAAGGCCATGCCGCCGGCCGTCCTTCGCGAATCTTCCATGACCAGGCGATAGGTGAATGGAGTCAGCGCGCCGTGGTATTGGCGTCGGTTCGCGTCGTGTACGACCAACAGTCCGTCCGGTTTAAGCAGTTTATGGGCCATGGTAATGCAGGCTTCCCGGTTGACCCCATCGACCAGAATAAAATCGAATGGACCGTGCTCTTTCGGTCGTAACACGTATTCGTTGCGACCATCGTCTGGATGTGCGGTGGAGGCGTATTCAATGGTAACCGCCGGATTGGTATTCATTTCAAAGATACGTTCGTGCCACTCTTTATGGTGTTCGATGGAATACCAGGTAGCGCCTTCCGGCAAAAAAGCGGGGAAGTACAGGGTGCTGTAGCCGCTCCCGTATTCCAGGCATCGCTTAGGTTGCAGTTGTTGCAGTATTTCGATGAGCAAATCGATCTCCCGCTGCACCATGTAGGGTTCGCGAATGGGCAGGCCGATTAGCTTACGCAGCCGGCGTACCGTACCTTTCGATACCTGGGTGACCAGAGAAGGAGCATTATTGTTTGTTGTCATATTATTCCCTTATATCTGTCCTACCTCCAGGGTTTTACGCCGCAGGTAGTTCAGGAGTTCTTGTCGCTTGGTATATGGGGCCATGTCCTCCCAGTGGATCGGATCGCCGATACTGACGGAGAGGGTTCGTCCAATCTTATTGCGAACTTCGTTCAGCAGCAAGCCCAGGCGGAAGTTTAGGTGTACCTGGCTGGCCCACTGAAACAACCGGCTGTTCTGGCCATGAAAATACAGGGGCATCACCGTAGCCCGGGACTGGGTGATGAGTTTGGCTACAAAGCGTTTCCAGTCCAGGTCTTCGGCCGGGCCGAAGATCGATCGCGCCGTTGCCACCCCGCCGGCCGGAAAGATGGCCATGGCTTCCCCCTTCTGTAAACGCTCAATGGCCAGTTGTCGGGTTTGGATATTGGTGCGCATAGCCTCTCTTGTCTCCCGAAAATCAACGGGCAGCAAATGCTTACGGAACAGGGGTTCCCGGGTGAGGACCTCATTGACCAGCACAAAAAATTCCGGCCGTACTTTATTAACCAGTTCCCCCAGTATGAGCCCGTCGACCACCCCGAACGGATGATTGCTGATGAAGACCACGGGTCCATCGGAAGGGGTTTGTGCCAGGCGTTCGGCATCGTACCGGCGGGTGATCTCCAGGCTGTCGAGGATCATGGTCCAGGCATCCTCCGGTGCGGGATCGCGTTCGCGAATGTCGCGGTATTTTCGTTCGAGTGTATTGCGGCCGGTAGCCACCTCCAGGGTGTCGATAAGAAATTTTAACCAGGCCGGATCATCCGGATTGGCGTAGGATAGGGTAGAGGGCAGATAGAGTCGGTCAATGAGTTTGATGGCCATTGGTGGCGGTAGTGTGTAAAAGTCTAAAGTCGCAACCAGGAAAATCGGTTCTATTTCTTGGAATACAAAGACATTTGACCAACAATAGTTAATTGCCGGTCATTCTTCTTTTCTATTCGTAAGTATGATCTACATGAATTCGATCCTGAAAAGAAGAATGACCGGCGATTAATACTGCTATTCCAACACCACCATCTTGCGTGTGATCGTCGTTTCCCCTGCCCGCAAGGTATACGTAAACACGCCTTTAGCCGGTAGTTCATCGGACTTTAAGCGTACCTCCTGATGCCCGACTTCGTAATCGCCTTTGATTTCCCGTACGAGACGGCCGGTCAGATCTTTGATCTGAATAGTGGCCGTACCGGCTACCGCCAATTCGAAACCAATGACCGTTTCGCCCGTGAAGGGGTTGGGGCGGTTTTGGTAGAGGGTCGTTTCCTTTTTGGCGAAAGCCTGACCAGCAGTACGCAATTCAATCTCCATAAGTTCTCCGGAGAGGATGTCGTAGGCCTCAGCTGCCGTGTAGCGGGAGCTTAGCGCGATAGCATCTGATAAGGACATATCTTGCTTAGCTCGTACGCTCAATTTGAAAAGGGAGGCATGGTCCTCAAGACGGCCGGGGTTGGTCCAGCTGGTGGTGATAATCCCCTGATCCGAAAACCAGCCAAAGTGTTCATCACGGGCGTGGCCTGGCAGCAGATCTATAACCTCCAATTGGTTCGTATTCCACTGCAGGGTGAATTGGTACCCGGAAACGGTGGCAAGTTCGGAACTGCTGAAGGTAAGAATAGCTTCCTCACCCGCCCTCAACTTTTGCGGTCCGTCGAGCTGAATAGTCCAGTCCCGGTTGGACCGGGGCTGAACGTAAGCCATGGCCGAGCCGTTCACATCACCCACCTTGATGGCGACGAAATCAGCGACCTCTTCACCTTCCAGGTTGTTGATATTTTTCACTTCGGGGAATCCGCTTTCCCAGGGGGATTCCGGATTGGGAAAGTCAAATTCAGCATCCACAAATCGCCAGCTGGTATTACTGCTGAAAGCCACATCTACATTCAGGATGATCTTGCGCAGTTGGATCAAATCCAGGGTCGTAATTGATCGGCTGTTATTTACATCCGCTGCAATGCGTTTGTAGGGACTGGTCAGGGGCTGGATTCCCAAAATATCTTTTTGCATCAGCACCAGGTCAAAGGTCGAGATGCCATTGCTGTGGTAGATGTTCTTACGCGGGATTACGCTGAAATCAAAGTCTTCCTCCAGGCCCGTAAAGGAGAAGGTTCCAGTAGCATTTGTCACGTAAGTAGCACTGCCCTGGCCGGATAGACTGACTTCAACCTCATTGACCATTTCTCCATTCTCGGTGGCAACGGATCCACTGATCTGACCCTCGCCGGCGGCCTGATCACAAGCCCCCATATTGTCCTGCACCAACAGGAAGGTGCGTACAAAGTCGTGGTTGCCGGCCTCGTCCCAGGCGTGAATTTCCACCTCCAGGGTCTGTGCTGCTTCGGTGCAGTTCACATAAATGCTGGTCACACTGGAATCCGGCGTTTCTCCGACCCGGTTGATGGAGTACCGCAGTATCTCCCCATCGGGACCCTGACCGGAGCAATCGAAAACGGGTGAAGCGATAAAATCCGAAACCCAGGCAATGGCTGAAGCACCCGTGGTGTCTTCGTCGGTGCGGGTCAGTTCCACACTGATGGCATCGATCACGATGGGGGCCGGTGCTTTGCAATCGGCCACGGTAAAGATCCGCTCCTCCTGTACGGTATTACCACAACCGTCATTAGCGGTGAATACCAGTCGGTGGGTTCCAATGGGGTAGCGACCACTAAAGGTATTGCCATCGACCTGACCTGTCACGTCTGTATTGATCGTGCCATCGTTGTTTACATCCAACTCCACCGTGACAAAGACATCGTCGGTATCATCTGTACACAGGTCGCTGGCAGTAAAGGTAAACTCGACCGGGCCGGCGCAGTCTTCATTGCTGATGGAGCAGAAGGTATCTTCCGTGGTCACCGTCAGTTGCGGATCCACGTCGTCGTAGACCACAATATGCTGGGTATACTGCCAATAGCCGAAGCTTCCGTAGCGATAATCGTTGTCATCACCCTGTACATTGCCCGAGATGTCACTGTCTTCCTGGTCGCCATCAAAGGACCAGGTGCTGAAACAACTGCGACAGGCTGCCGGACCATCGCCGGATACGGGCGCTCCTTCGTAGTAGTATTCGGTGGAGGGATCGTTATTACCACTTACCACATTCCACCAGTAGCTGTAGGTGTCGTTACCGTCCACGACACTGTCGTCGTAAGGGTTGGCATTATTGTCGTAGTAGACCGTGTCGGGCTCCCCGTCGGCAAAGTTCCGCTTCACGATCACAAAGATGTCCTCATCACCGGGGTTATCGTCACCATCCGGCGAAACGGGATTTTCGTCGTTCCAGGAGTCCCAATCGCGGGAGATAATGGTTGGCTGCGCCTCCCCGTCGTATTCACACCAGTTGATCACCCGGTAGGTCCGGAAAATCTTGTAGCAGGCATCGGGGTCCTGCGTAGCGAGGAATTCCTCATCGGTATGGGAGATGGCGATCAGGTCGCAGGCATTCTCCGTAAATTCGACGCCCCGGATATCGAGATCATCGCCACAGTTGGCGGTCTGATCGGCCGGGAACTGCAACCAGTAGTCGTGGCGGGCAACGACTTCGATCACCTGCGTACAGATGTCGGACCGCTCCTCGTTGCTGGTGTCCAGGTTTTTCACGGCCTGAAACTGACGGGTGATCGTTCCGAATCCGCAACGATCCAGATCAGTGATGGCTTCCAGCTCAATGGCCTGGATATTATCGCAATTACTGAAGGGCACATCGGGCGTACCAAAGCTGGTCAAATCCCCCAGTTCCGGATCATCACAGAAGGTGGTTACCGGTGCCAGGTCGGTACAATTTGGCTCCAGTTTGTCTTCCAGGGTCAGTTGCATCCAGCACAGGTTCTGGTTGGGTGCAGTTTCCTGCAAAAGGGGATCGCGGGCCTGATCCATTGCCCGTAATTCCACGGTGGGATCAAGGCTCAGGTCGCAGCAGCAAAATTCTACATAATCGCTCCAGGCGGTGTAGTATACGCCGTCTTCAAGGACCAATTCACCAATATCAAAGAAGCCGGAAGCCATACAGTCTTCCGAAACAGATCGCCGTACCTGAAGCTCGCCGAGCAGGCAGTTATCATTAGTGCCCTCATCAATATCTTCGGCGTACACCTTGGCGTAGCCGGCGGTGCTCAGGGTAACGTTCAGGTCATCATCGCACGACATGGTAGGTGCGATCTGATCCTGCACCTTGAAGAAGGTGACACCTTTGGAATGATTGTAACAGCCATCGTTGACCTCGAGCACCAGTGCATAGACACCCACGGGAATACCCACGGCAGCGCCGTTGATGATGGGGTAGTTCGTTTCCCGCCACATGGTATCGCCCAGCGGGAATTCGTGGTTGATGCGCGGACCGTAATTCCAGATCGACAGACTGTAGTCGGCGACTTCACAATCCAGTACCTCAAAGCCAAAAGTAGCCTCCATAATATCCAGATTTGTCGCAAAATTAGCCGTGCATTCAAAGGGATCGGTGGAAATGGTCGTGATCAATCCCTGATCGTACAGATCAAGCAGTGAATCGCGGTCAACCAGGGTAAGTTGTTCCTGGGTGCTTCCGGTGCCGTGGGTAAGCGGCAGGGCATTGCCGGTGTAGGCCGGTGCCTCGAAATCACCGATCTTAACGACTACGGTATCCACGTACTGGGTGCCTTCTGCACACCAGTCGAAGACCCGAATGTAGCGTTCGATCTTACGCCCTTCGTTCCCGCAGATGGGAAATACCGTAGAGTCCACGGCGATGCCGTAGCCACATTCCACCTCGTTGAGGCGAACCGTATCACCGAATGAATTTATCCAGAAGGGCCAAACGGCCGCAGCAGTAACCCCTTCGGCTTGGCAGGTTTGGATTTCTACGGGCTCATCAATTCGAATCAGGCTGTCGAGGGAGGGCGTTACGAAGGTAATCACCTGAGTGGTGGACACCTGGAGTCCGCCGGCATCGGCAGCGGTAAACGTGCGGAATAATTGGGCAGCGTACCCATCTTCGCAATCACCATATTCCACCCGATCGGTAAACGTAAAATCGGCGTATTCCTCCGAGCAGGCATCCCGGAAATAGGGACGTCCGGTATAATTGGGATCGGAGGTTTCAACAGTGTTCGGATTGTTCAGGATAGCCTCCAGATCAGTACAGAATAAGGTGTCTTGTGCAAAGTCAGTAGACTCCAGTACGGGTGGTGTTTTGTCTTCGGCCCGCAACATACCCCAGCAAATGAAGCCATCGGGACCATCAATGCGGTAGGAATACAAGCCGGGACGGGTAATCCGATTGTCGGGGATGATCTCTTCGTCCATGGCGATCGTGAGATCATACAGGTAGGAAACCGAACTTACATAACGCCCCCGCATCAAGTGCACCAGTGCCGGCTCGATGTAACAGTCATTATTGAGGTTTATATTGACCTGACCGTTGCAGGCAAAATTGCCGTCGGAAATGACGAAGGGCTCGTACACTTTTTGGCGACAACCAGGATCGCTTAAGTCCTTCATACCGGCGGTGTCGGCATCAGCCACGA
>JASBTH010000282.1 GCA_030148525.1 Saprospiraceae bacterium
GGAGGTCGGATACCTGAACATCACTCTCCAAAACTAAGCGCCTCATTTCGGCCGGGCGCAGTGATCGCTCGTGTTCAAGTTTGCCGGCAATCCGGGCTAAAGGTGCCGGAAGATCTTCGATTCGATGTACAGGTGGGGCTACAGTAGTAATCTTTTCGGGCATGAATAACGTTGATTGGTTGATATTGCTGAAAATAAAAGAATCATCCGTATTGGTTGGTGATCCTGATCGCATGGCAATACAAAGGTATGGCTTCTGGGTAATCAGTCATTGTGATAGTCGTCACTGATCATCCGGAGAGAATACCTGATCTTTGTAGTGTACTTGATGAACAACATTAGCAAACATTGATAAAAGAGATATACTATGGCTACTAAAATGTCATTCCAGGAATTGATTAATGATGAGAAACCGGTATTGGTCGACTTTTCGGCTGATTGGTGTGGTCCTTGTAAAGCAATGGCCCCTATCCTTAAAGAGGTGGCCGGTGAGGTAGGTGACATTGCCCGCATCGTGAAAATTGACGTAGATGCCAACCGCGCCCTCGCACAACAACTGCAGATCAGCGGGGTACCGACTTTTATTTTGTTTCAGGAAGGGGATATCAAGTGGCGTCAATCCGGTATGCAGTCGGCACACCAGTTAACCCACGTTATTAATCAATTTGCTAAAACTACGGCCTGATCGCATATGCCGGCAAAATCACTTTTGACAGAGCTGACATTTAATCTGCGACGAAAATCTAAATAAATCGAACTATATGGAATTGATCACAAATCCACAAACCTTGCTGGATGTTGTGCGGCAACCATGGCACTGGGCTTTTTCCGGAGCTATGATCGCCTTCGTTCTTTTCTTAATGACCTGGATGGGGCGGAGCTTCGGTGTGTCTACCACCTTTAAGGGGGCTTGTACGGCACTGGGTGCCGGACGTCGCTTTGAATTCTTTAAAACTGATTTGAAAGACGAGTACTGGCGTTTTGCCTTTGTTATCGGGGGCTTGCTGGGAGGCGTGATCGCTTCACAGTTTTTGAGCAGCCCCGAACCGGTAGCTATTTCAGAGGCTACCGTTGAAGGATTGACCCAACTCGGTATTTCCTATCCGGAGGCCGATGCACAGGGCCGGGGTTTTATACCGACATCTGTCTTCAATTTCTCGAGTCTGAAAGGCATCCTGCTGGCCGTCGCCGGCGGTTTCCTGGTGGGCTTTGGCGCACGCTACGGCGACGGTTGTACCTCCGGGCACGCCATTTCCGGTTTGTCCCACCTGCAATTACCCTCCCTGATTACCGTAATTGGCTTTTTCCTTGGAGGTTTATTAATGACACACGTTTTGATGCCCCTGTTGATCGGGTAAACGGAAAAGAGCAAAATCAAGATGAAAAATATAAGTTTTCTCGCCGTCGGTGTTCTCTTCGGTATCATCATGACTAAATCAGAGGCTATTTCCTGGTTTCGGATTCATGAGATGTTCCGCTTCGAGAGCTTCCACATGTACGGAATCATTGGCACGGCCGTGGTGTTCGGGGCGATTATTATCGCCATTATGAAACGCACCCGCATAAAGACCTTACGCCAGACAATGGTGTCGTATACGCCTATGAAACTAAGTATCCCCCGCCATTTACTGGCAGGTAGTATTTTCGGACTGGGCTGGGCCCTGGTGGGCTGTTGCCCCGGACCAATGTACGTACTGTTGGGACACGGATACTGGATTGTTGGGATGATTATTCTGGGTGCCCTGCTGGGGACCTTTACCTACGGAGTAATCCGCAGGCATCTACCCCATTAATTGCCAACGCTAATTGTTGGCGGTACGCTGCCGGTGGAGTAGGGCATGCCCTGCTACCGGTCGGGTGCGACATTCTTTTTGGAATAGACGTATTAATCTTGTGTTTTACAGATTAATAATCGGGTGATTTAATACATACGGAACGGGTAGGTAAGCTGAAATACGCTTATCTACCTTGTTTTTTTGAGAACGACCCAGCGAATTCTCCTATATTGGGTATTATGCCGAGTTTTCTATCAAATAAGCTACAGCGTACCCTGCCGTGGCCACCCGAAGAGGTTAGTCGCCGGATCCAACAATTTGTCGAAGAGCCTAAAAAGCTGCGGGGAGGATTGTTTTCGACGCCTGATTACCGCCGTTACGAGGGTAAACTGACCGATAATTCCTTCGAATTATGCCGGATCATTAGAGGACGTACGATTGTTATGCCCGTAATTCAGGGGACGATCGAGCCCAATCCGGATGGAGCTTTGCTTCTGGCTACAGTACGGTTGCGTCGCCGGACGATAGTTATTCTTTCCGTCGTCGCCTTTGTGTTGCTATCGGGATCGGTACTCATTGCCCTTGGTTTCCTCGAAGGTGCCGAAGATAATCAATTACCTTCTCTGGCAGGCCCTTTGTTTTTAGTGGCCTTATATTTACTATTGCGGACCCAGGTACAAAATGAAACAACTGCCTTTGCGGCGACGCTCGACCGGTTGGACGAGCGAGTGAGTTGATCAATCATCCAGCCTCCGGTAATCAACGGGCTCCAGGTTGCCATCCTGGTCCACCACATTTGTTTCCTTGCCTGGCTGTTGATCGGTATTATGGGCCGTAACACACAACCATCCCTGATCGAATCGCTGCATCACAAAGGTGAAAATGGTAAACCGTATGCCTGGATTTACCTGGTTAGTGCGGGCGGTTTGGCCACTTAACCGGAAACGGGCTTGAATAATGGCTACATCCTTACCTATGTAGCGGCTGCGAATCTGACGGGCCGAAAGGTGTGAATCGGGAAAGATAACCCGCAAACCGTAGTCATGTGCTTGCCAGATAGCCTTTCTGTCGTGCCACCACAATCCCACCACATTCACAAAATCCGCATCTTTGGTAAAGCGACTGGCCAGCTGGTGGGCATCCCGCTCCATCCAGGCGGTGACAAAAGCCTCGGGCATCTTTTCGGGGTCCGAAAGGGGATTGGAAACAATTTTAGCCATAGCATTATTTAACGAAGAGCTTCTAAATAGCATCAAATATAACCGCAATAACCATGCAGCAGCAGACCCCGGACTCTTTAGATCATCCCTATTTTCAGCATTCCCGCCCCTGGCAGCGTCGGCGGGAGTGGCAGGTCATTGGTCTGCTGGTAATGGGCTGCCTCTTTCTGGCCGCATTGGCCATCGGTACCGGACTGTATGGACTGGGCTTGCTCATTTTTATTCCGCTGCAGTTGGCTGCTCCTTTTCTGGATACACCGGCGGGCATTCGAAAGGGGACTCTGCACTACGCCGCACCCTTATGTATCCTCCAGCCCGTTAAAGACAAAGGGCATATTCTACACGGAGGTACCTTATTCGATTATTGGTACGTATTGCGAGCTTATCCATCTTTGCGCTTTCGCAAAAAAAGGCTGTTCCACGATATGGTAAGTGGACTGCGGCGGGAGGCCGATCGAGCCCATTCCGAAGAGCGTCTGGATCAATTCGTCCGTGGTACTTCCTATTTTATAAATCCCCGCACGGCTCAGCGCTTTGGCCTGCAGCCCGTTTCCCGGGATTGGGGGCAAACCCTGATCCTGTGGTTTAACGCAGCTCAGATTACCGCGGCTTACTCGCTCATCCAGGGCCGCCTGGCCTGGCCTCCGCTGCATAGGGTACAGACCTATGCGGGCACGTGGCGGACCATCCGGGAAAACCGAAAATTCCTGGAGGCACTGGAAGGCAGACTATACCTGGAAAGCAATCCTTAAAAAAGTTAACAAATCCACTGGTACATCCTATGTAAAAATCCCGTACCTTTGTACTTTCTATATCGCGGATTGCAAAAGAACGATCCGCTCACATCAACTTTATGACATTTGAGCAATTGGGGATTATTGACCCCATTCTGAAAGCCCTCCAACGCGAAGGCTACACCCACCCAACTCCAATCCAAGAGCAAGCGATTCCCCTCCTACTTAACGGAAAAGATTTACTGGGTTGTGCCCAAACCGGCACCGGCAAAACGGCCGCATTCGCCGTTCCGATCATTCAACATCTGTATCAATCGAAAACGCGCCAGAAGGGATCCCGTCCCGTTCGGGCTCTCATCGTTGCGCCCACCCGGGAGCTGGCGATTCAGATATACGAAAGCTTTACCAGCTATGGGCAATTCACCGGACTGCGTTCGGTGGTTATCTATGGTGGTGTTAAGCAAGGAAAACAGACGCAGGCCCTGCAGAAAGGTGCCGACATTTTGGTGGCGACTCCGGGCCGGTTGCTCGACCTGATTGGTCAGGGCTTTATCGACCTGAGTTCGGTAACCCATTCCGTCCTCGATGAGGCCGATCACATGCTGGACATGGGCTTTATTCACGATATTAAGCGGATCGTACGTCTGCTTCCGCAAAAAAGGCAATCTCTTTTCTTTTCAGCTACTATGTCGAAAGAGATCGAAGCCCTCTCTAAGAATATCCTGGGCCAACCCGCCCGGATCACTATTCAACCCGAGCAGGCAACGGCCGAAAAAGTGGATCAGGCCCTGTACTATGTCAGCAAGCCCGACAAGCGCAAACTGTTATTACACTTATTAGAAGAGGAATCCATGGACTCTTTGCTGGTATTTTCACGTACCAAGCACGGAGCCAATAAGATCGTGAAGATCCTGGAAAGGGCCGGACATAAGGCTGCAGCTATTCACGGTAATAAATCCCAAAACGCCCGTCAAAAGGCACTGGGCGAATTTAAAGACGGCGACCTGAACGTCCTCGTGGCTACCGATATCGCTGCCCGTGGTATTGATGTCGATGAACTGTCGTACGTAATCAATTACGATTTACCCAACGTCCCGGAGACATACGTTCACCGTATAGGACGAACCGGTCGTGCCAAGGCCAGCGGTATTGCTATCTCCTTTTGTGACACCGAGGAGCGAGCGTATCTGAAAGATATTCAAAAACTGATCGATCAGCGGATTCCCGTTGTTTCCGATCACCCTTACCCGGATAATGGTTCCAGACCAGAAACCGTGCCATCAAATAATCCACCCCGTGGAGGTCGGAAGAAGCAGAGGAACCAGCGGAATGGGCGGAACCGGCGTCGGTCGTAATGGTGCTCGATCCTCTAGTGCCGCGG
>JASBTH010000288.1 GCA_030148525.1 Saprospiraceae bacterium
ATTCTGTATGGGAACGACCTTTAGAACGTACCTAACGGCACTCTTGGGCATCCTTCTGCTCATCCGCACCGGCTGACGCCGGTGCTTACGTTAGGAACGTGCCTAACGGCACTGGTATAAATAAACGAACATAATGAAGAGACTTATTCATGGGGTATTAATAAATGTGTTGGGTTCCCGGTCAGCCTGCTTGGACCTTGCCTGCCTGCCGAAGCCCATATGGGTGTACGCCTTCCTGACCGCCGAAAATATGTGTAGGCGATAGCGTAGGAAGGACCCCTGGACCTTGCCTGCCTGCCGTATGCCTTGGCGATGGCAGGGACCGTGGACCATGGACCGTGGACCATGGACCATGGACCAAGGTCCAACAAAAAAGCACCCCGTCCAAAGTAGAACGAGGTGCCCGGGTGATCTTACTAAATAATCGTGAGGTTGGGCTCAGACTATTTCATAAATGAAAGATAATCAAGGCCCAACCTCCCGGTACATAGTAGTAGGTATGGGGTATAAGGATTCAAAATAGTCCTACTACCCAATACCCTATACCCTATACCAAATACAACGTGATTATTTACCTTCCAAAAAGGCGATCATTTGGGTAACTCCGTCTTTTAATTCCTGAAATCGCTTCCTGGAATCCGGCTCGTCAGTGACTTCCACTTCGAAATTGGACATTTCGTAGGGGCTTTTCAGGGCTTTTATTTCCGCATCCGTGAGTGTCACTTTAACGGTAAGGGCAAAATCCCGTTTCCCGTCAAATGCCTCCCGGGTCAGTACATCTTCCCACTTATCCCACTGAAGGGATTTGGCATCCGCTAAGGATTCAATGGAGATGGTGAGTCCGTTCTTTCTATTCGGAGTGTCGCCGGATTGAGCATTTGCCGAAAGGCAGAATAGGGCGCAGAGAACTACTAAAAATACGTTTTTCATGATATTGGATTTTGATAGTTGACAGTATTATTTCAGGGCTACTTGAGTAGCCGATTAATTGTATCAGACTTAGTGATAGTTGGAATCAGGCTCTTGGTTCAGAGCTGAGCTTGGTCTTTAATTTCTGGAAGTACCGGGTTTACGGGTAATCAGCACCTTTACTTCCCCTTCTTTGACTTCTTTGCCGTCTACATCTTTGGTGACCCCTTCGGTGCGGATCTCTATTTTTTTCACGTTGGTGAAGTCCAGATCATCCACCGATATATCCGATGGGACACCGTCCAGATAGTACGTTACCGGAAACGAGGCACCTGCTAACCTGGTGGAAATTAGTTGTATCATTCCTTCGCTGTACTCGGTTGAAGCAGCCTGATCCTCGGACACGGTAAAGGTCATACTGGTGCTAAATGGCGAGCCTTCGTTTTTTCGTCGTTCGTTCATGAAGGCTTTCCGGACCGTATTCAATTCCTCGATTTGTGGTCGTATAGCCTGCAAATGGGCCTTCGAACCATCCAATCCGGCCGTATGGATATGCAGA
Organism: Saprospiraceae bacterium; assembly: GCA_030148525.1. Classification (GTDB taxonomy): domain Bacteria; phylum Bacteroidota; class Bacteroidia; order Chitinophagales; family Saprospiraceae; genus DT-110. The sequence goes on from JASBTH010000288.1 coordinate 1,469, forward strand.
TCATCGTATAGCTCGATTATTTTATCCAGCTTGTCGGGATCAAGTGTTCCCAAAGACGATACCTGACCATCACCGCGGAGTCCCGCAAATAAGGGCGTATAAGGCAGCCCGGGTGTCTCACCCTGACTGTAATCATTACTTCCCGACGCCTTGGGCATATCTATCTCCATGGCAATACTCTGAAAAGAACCATCGGGATTGTAATTCACATTGGACACGTCGAAACTTATATCATCGGAGACTTCTTCTATTTCCTGCCTTACGGCAAAAAGCTCGTCGGGGGTAGCGCCATCGCCGATCAGGATAATGTGCATGCCTTTGGTGATGGGTGGCGGACCCTGGCCGAACAGCTGCAGTATCGCCAGTACCTGAAGCAGGATCAGACCGCCTTTCCAGAATGGCATTCGCTTTATTTTTGTGGTATTCATCATTTGTATGCGTTTTTTGATAAATGAGTGGTTGTAATTGGTAGCCATCGACATGGCCTGTCCGCCGAGGCTGACACTGAGCAGGCTGTACTGGTAGGTGCGCTGATCGACGCCCTGGTGCAGCAGGGTATCATCGACCAGGTATTCCAGGTTGTTGCGGACCAGCGAGCGATAAGTCTTCACTGCGGGATTGAACCAGCAGAGAATCTGCAACCATTCGCCCAGCATAATGTCCCAACTGTGGCGTTGACGCACGTGCACCAGTTCGTGTTCCAGTATCTGCTGGTAGTCGGTATATCGATATTCTTGTTTGGGCAACACGATCCACTGGAAGAAAGAGAAAGGCTCTTTAATTCCGGGCGCACGCACCAGGCGATAGGCCGAACTGGGTAATCGCTCGGACCGGCGCAGCACGCGGATGAGTTGCCACCACTGCCGCAGGTGTCGTCCGAAAAACAGGACCACGCCGGCCAGGTATAAGCTCAATAGTACCTTAGCCCAGGTCAGGGTTTGCAGCCACTGGGGCAAAGCAAATTGGGTTATAGCTGTATCGTTTGCCGCCGGGGCTGTTTCGGTATCATTTTTGGCGGAAGCCTCATCCTCCATAAAGGGGTTAGCAGCAAAGGGAATCTGTTCCTGTACCCGGTCCGTGACCGAGCGCTGTACCATCTCTACCGGGCGGGGTATCTGGGGCAGCAAAAGTGCCAGCAGTGGCAACGCCAGCAGCAAATGCCGGTTAAACCGAAAGGCGTGCCCGTCCCGAAAAAACAGCCAGTAAATAGCCACCAGGATGGCCAGAACGAGGTTGAAGGAAAGGATGAGGTAGACCATTACTTACTATTCTTTTCGATCATTTTGATGATGTCCTGTAGCTCCTCCGGAGAGATACGTTCCGATTTCGCGTAATGGGCAACCATATCCTTGAAAGAGTTATCGAAGTACTGCTCGACGGTTCCCTCGACGATCTCTTCCCGGTAGTCTTCTTTCTTTAGTAAGGGATAGTAGCGGTGGGTCTTCCCGAAGGATTCGTAGCCTACGTGCCCCTTTTCTTCCAGTTTACGAATGACGGTGGATACCGTGTTGTAATGCGGCTTGGGCTCGGGCAACTCGTCGAGTATCTCCTTAACAAAGGCTTTTTCGAGGTGCCAGAGCACGCGCATGATCTCTTCTTCTTTATTGGTCAGTGTAGCCATGTGTATGGTTTTCGTGTAAGTACAATGCAAGTATACAACTACTTTTTTAGTTTGTCAACTATTCAATTAGTTTTTGAACTATTTTTTTAGTTGGCAACTTAGTTGCGGGGCCCTGTAGCCCGGTTTTGGACTGCGCAAATTCTTGATCCTATTTGCTATCCGTGGAGTGGTACGCGCAGGTGTAGGCTCAAGAATATGCGCGGGTTTACATCTTCGAAAGGAGGTGACGTTGTGCTACAGACATCTATCTACCGGAACTCCTTTTTGAACATCCGTCGTGACCATGCCACACCAGCCCGCTGCTCAGGCTTGATCCCGAACGAAAGGTTCCACTACCGAGATCGTCAGGGGGATTAAGCATGAGCAGCAGTGTGCATTTATGAGCAATGCCCTGCAGCATGACTTTGGACGGCGCAGGTTCTTGATCCTATTTGCTATCCGTGGAGTGGTACGCGCAGGTGAAGGATCAAGAATTTGCGCGGGGTTCCGTCTTCGACAGCAGGTAATGGTGTTTTACGAACATGTTTCTACCGATTCGCCTTACTGAAAATCCGTCGTGACCATGCCACACCAGCCCGCTGCTCAGGCTTGATCCCGAACGAAAGGTTCCACTACCGAGATCGTCAGGGAGATCAAGCCTGAGCAGCAGTCCTCAACCAAGAGCAAAACACTGCACTCACCCCCAACCAACATAAATCGATGAAAAAGATATATATTGTTGGCAACCTCAACGACCACTACAATACCAACATTATGTCCGATCCGAACTACCGTAGAGAAGATTCGATAGGCTTCCTGACGCACGTGGCCGGTAACCAATTCGTACTTGGGCTGGTCCGCTCATTCAATGAGCAGGGGTACGAGCTCACCCACGATATGTGGCTGGTGCTTAATGTGCTGTGGGACGAAGACGGGTTATCACAGCAAACCATTGCCGACCGTTTGTATAAGGATAAGTCGAGTCTCACCCGCCTGCTGCATACTATGGAACAGAAAGGCTATTTAGAACGTATTGCCGGAGCGGTTGACAAACGGCGTAAACGTATCCACCTCACCGAAGCCGGAAAAGCCTTGCAAAAACCGTTGCGGCGCTGTGCACTGGACCTGCTCCGTCAGGCAAGCAAGGACATTGGCGTACGGGAATGGGTGAGCTGCCTGGAGACCCTGAAGAAGATCACCGACAATCTGGTGATAGGGTAATTTTTAATTATTAATTATTAATTTTTAGTGTTTAATTTTTAATTGATTACGCATAATTAAAAATTAAAAATTACAAACCCTCCCCGGTTGCTTTACGGATATTGAACTTCTTGGCGCACTTCGACCTTATTACTGGGTACCCAACA
>JASBTH010000298.1 GCA_030148525.1 Saprospiraceae bacterium
CGTTGGCGGGAATAAGGTCGGAAACCATGACATCCGTTACGGTCTCCAGCTTGTCATTGGTGACCACAAGTTGTACCTGAAACGTATCACCGGCAGCAATTAGCGGGGTAGAGGTCTTTTCGATCTTGACTTCGCGGATACATTCCGGCCGCACATTGTAGTTTTCAATATTGTCGTTGCGGTTTCCCGAGGAGCCCTGGTCGGCGTTCCAACCCAGGCCACGACGGGCAAATACTTCCCAAAGCAGACATTCGTTGGCACCATTATTATTGATGGCATCGGCAGCCATAATAGCATCACGGCCATCGATAAATCCGGGTCGACACTCTTGCAATTTCATGCCGTCCATGACCAATTGGATGGCGATGTTATTTCCGCCAGTACCCGTGTACAGATCAGGGTCGTACCCATATTCATCGACCAGGGCCCAATACAGATCCCATAGTGTAGCTGCCCAGATTTCACCGAGGGGGTGAGGGGCGTTGGTGCCTATAATGTCATCGTACGTCTGGTCATTAATATCCAAATCGGTAGAGTAGGGCTGGCGGCGAATCCCCCGACCGCGGATATCCCGTCCGGTCACGTAATTACCAATACCTCGCGGTAATTCTCCGGTGTCGTCGGGACGCACGGTTGTGACTAAGGCGAAAAAGTCGCTCCAGCCTTCGCCCATTTGTTCGTCATTGAACAGGCAGAAGGCTTCCGAAGGACCACCCGTCAATCGATTGGAAATGCCGTGGCCGTATTCGTGAGCGATTACGCCATTGTCAAATCCGGAGTCCAGATATTGAGGTACTTCAATGGTCACACTGACGGGGCCCCCATTTAATGCATCCCGAATAATGGCTCCCGAAGAACTCGCAATACTAACTGAGGGAATGCCTGGATCGGGGATGGTATCGGTACCACCCATGCCCAGGATGTTATTTTCCGTGTTGGCAATGATAACCCCGATAGCCCCGGCAGCCTCAGCGTTTTTTACTTTTTCTTCGAATGTGCATTCACCCCGGTTGATGAGGGCAATTTTGCCGGCTACCTGATTACCGTTAAAGAAAACACTGCACCCGGTGGTGCTGTCGAAGTCGTCACTAATTACGGCTATCACCTGACCGCTGAGCTCAGAGCGAAGTATTGGCCCAAAAGAAGCCGTACCAAACCGAAAGCGATTGTCACCCATCACCGACGGTCCGGAAATGTCGACCCGGGCATTCGTGCTCGATGCCCAAAGGAACATTTGCATACGACCAAACTCCCCATCGGGAAGGGTCAGAAAATTAGCGTTATTGAGTCCTGAGCCATCCTGGGTTTCGGCCCGGACAAAATCGGTGCCACGCCCGCCACGACCGTAGTTGAAGTCCTGGAAATTCCCGGCATTCTCATCAAACCCGTAGTAATAGGTGAAGTCATGCATGATGTTATTCATATAAAACATCTGCGTCAGCACGGCCTCTTCGTAGGTATCGGGCGTGCTACTGAGGTCGAGGGGGAAATCAAAGGTAAGCTCTTCCCCACCATTTGGAAAATTGGGATCGTCGGGGGCGTTATCGGGGATGACATCCAGGTAGGCATGCACATTATTACCACGAGTTGTGGTGAAATCAGCCCCTTCTTTGCCATCGTTATCGTGCCAGCCAAAGGGGCTGGCCGTTGGATCGGCCGGGTTGACCACCAATTCCCTTGTCCCAAAGATCGGTGCTTCCACGGGTACCGGAAATACCCGGTATTGAGCTTCGTCGACCAGCATTTGCCCGGCCAGCTTTTGCTGAACGGGAGTGAATGCTCTGGTGGTATGCCCTTCAGCAGCTTCGCAATGTTTACCTTCGGAATGGTCAAAGGAACAACTGACGGTGATGTTCCGCTGTTCAAGGGGCACGCCCGTGGTCGCATCAACGTGGATCAACCAGGCATCCGGACCATCAACCTCGACAATGGTAGTACCCCAGGCTAATTTTAGGGAGCCATCCGGCATGGGAACATATTGCAGTTCAAGTGTAATGGGATGTGAGGAAACATCTCCTCCGGTAAATCGCAGGCTTTGTCCGGTAGTGGGTTTCATGGAACGTGGCAGTACCTCTGCCTTTGGACTAATGCGTTGCACGATGGACTGCAGGGCGCGATCAGCTGGCATGGAAGCGGATCGCAAAGTGGTGACTCGCTGGGCAATATTCGCTTCCAGGCGCTGGTTACCAATTAAGATCTCTCCGTCGGGACGAATGTGCACGCCTGCCAGTGCATTAAAGATGGGGATACCACGGTAGCGCTGCTTTAGGTAGATGTGTTGTACGCCATTATGGTTTGAGAAATAGGTATCGGATACGATCAGATCATCGAGGTCACTTTGTTCGAGTCCCCAGGCCTCGCGGTGTTCCTCCAGGTGGCGAAGGGCGCGATCAAGAGCGGTTTGCTGTTGGCTCCAGCCGGTAACCGTGGTGGTTAGAATAAGAGTAGCAACTATGAGTAAGCGGATTGTCATCATGTGTGGTATTGAAATGCAGTGGGTAAATGTATAACTATATAACCAAAATTCGGGCCAGTTTGATTGTTAGTTATTTACCGGATAGACGACAGATTAAACGGTTTATTGGCAATAGCTTGTCGGCTACACGATATACCACTAACAAAATATGCCTGGAGTCCGGTTAGCCCGATAAGAACGAATGGGTAGCATACTTCCAGAGGATCAATATGCTCAAAAGCCTTTGTCCGCGACATGAATGCGGTATGTCAATTTTTTCAGACCTTTACAGCATGAAGGAATCAGCGAATCAGATCATTTTTGGCCGGCATCCGGTAGTGGAGGCTATTCAGGCTAATGCTTCCATTGATAAGGTACTGCTCCAGCGCGATACGCGTGGTGAGCTTGAAAAGGAATTGCGACATTTAACCCGCGATCGGAATATTCCCCTGCAAATGGTACCCAAGGACCGGCTGAATAGTCTTGTGCGGGGTAACCACCAGGGAGTGATTGCCTTCATGGCTCCGGTTGGTTTCCAGCGATTGGAGAATTTATTGCCTTTATTGTTTGAGCAATCCGCTATGCCCTTGTTTATTTTGCTCGACGGGGTAACCGATGTACGCAATTTTGGTGCAATTGCCCGTTCGGCGGAAATTGCCGGCGCTCACGCTATTGTAATGGGACGCAATAAAACACCCTTGCTGAACGCCGAAGCGCTGAAAACCTCGGCCGGTGCCTTGCGTGATATTCCTGTTTGCCGGGAAAGTAGTTTGCCGGCAGCCATTGAGTATCTGCAACAATCGGGGGTGCGTGTTCTCGCCAGCGACCTCACGGCGGAGGAGCGGTTGATGGATATCGACCTCACCGGGCCGGTGGCCTTTATACTGGGAGCTGAAGGACGAGGCATCAGCCCCAGCATCGCCAAAATGTCGGATCAGCGGTTCATCATTCCACAGCGAGGGAAAACGGATTCCTTCAACGTATCCGTGGCGGCCGGAATCATGTTGTACGAAAGCATGCGCCAGCGCCTGGGGTAGTGACCTTGCTGAAGCAGGCAGCCCGGCGAATGAAGCGATCCTGGCAAGCACAAGAAAACCGGCCTGGACGAAATCCAGGCCGGGGACAAAATAACAGCAGGAAAATGTAAGATTTCGAAAACCCTAACTTCATTGGCCGGTATCGAACGACAGAGGAGGTCTTCCCAATAGTGTGCGATCCAACCTTCGGTTCAGGGAGGTTTTATTGGCGCTGACGTACCCGGAGCATTACTATTACCCGGGAAGCCGCATCCGCTGACTAGCTACTGATCGGGCATCACCCAAACCAATTGTGTCAGGTGTAGTGTTTCTTCTGTTCGGGATTATTGTAAAACGCTGTAAACGGGTTATTCGAATTCACTGATCCGCCGCACTACCTGGTACAGGCGGGTATATTCATTAACCTCTTCTACGAACGGATCGTGCTCCAGGTGATTAGCTGATATCAGTTTGAGGTGGGTAACGCGCCCGTTGTGATCGTCTACCTTTTGGACGTATTTTACCCAAATGGAGCCGTTGTTTTTGACGGCGTATATTTTATTATCTCTGAGTTCGTGGGGCCCGTTAATCTCCCGGCATACCACAAGGTCATTGTCCATAATGACCGGCTCCATACTGTTACCGTTAATCGGAAAGGCAACCATCCCGCTGCCACTCAGGCCGGGTATGCTGAAATATTCCACATCTTCCTTGGCAAAACCACCTACATCGACGGAGGTACCGGCAAAGGCTTCGGTAGTGGTAAGTAAAATATTGCCGCGGGGAGCCGCTTCGACATCCGCCGGAAAGCTACCGGGGTCGGGAACGTCGAATCCAAAGGGCGTACCAACTCCGTCGATGAGATAGGATTCATTAACTCCGTACTCGTGGCAGATGGAACGTGCGTGGCGGTAGTCGATGCACCGCTTATCATCGGGATTCAGGAAAGCTCTGATAATGTGCCCGTAGGCTCGGTTACCAAGTACTTTTTCGGCGAAATCGCCAATACCCCGCCCGTTGCGGTCATTAAGTACAATATCTCCTCGCTCTTCCAGGAGCTTGAATACTTTGCGAAAACGTCTGTTCAAGGCTATGCGATCTTCCCGAATCATG
>JASBTH010000313.1 GCA_030148525.1 Saprospiraceae bacterium
AATCAAAAAATGGTCAATGGATCGGGCATCCTCAACCACTTGCTTGGCAACAAACAGGGGAATGTGATCAATATGGTGAGCCAAATGGCTGGCCTCGACAATAATAAAACCGGCAACCTCATGACCATGCTGGCACCGCTCGTAATGGGTGCTCTTGGGAAGACCAAGAAACAGAATGGCCTCGGTGTGGGTGACCTGATGAGCCTCCTCAATGGTAGTGCTCAAGAGCAAAAGCAACGCGGCGGCATGGCCGGCAACCTTATCGCTTCCTTTATCGATCAGGATGGAGACGGCGACATCACCGATGATGTTACCCGGATTGGCACCAGCTTGCTGGGGCGCCTGTTCCGTCGCAAAAAATAATCCGTATCCCGGAAATTCAAAAAGCCCTTCCACGGTCTGTGGAAGGGCTTTTTATTGCTCTACATAACCAGGAAATCATCACAAAAACCCTTTGGGTTGCCCGGGGGCAAAACCACTTAGAATAGTACGGAGATGGCTCCTGGTGCGTATGTTTGCTAGTCGGCTTTTGTGCGCTCAACGGGTTCCTTCTCCTTCTTCTGCCGATCTTGCTCACGCATACCGTCTTGCAACTCTTGTTCCAGTGAAGAGCGAGCTGTATTGAACTCCCGGATACCACGTCCGATACCGCGCATCAGTTCGGGAATTTTCTTACCACCGAACAGCAGCAGGATAGCCAAAAAGACAACCAGCATCTCCGGTCCCAGGAAGTTAAAAAGCAATATCGTTTCCATAATTCGTCATTTAATTTGTGCAAAAATACACCAATTTGGTGCAGTGGACAAAGCCGGTCGTTTCGCTCATCAAATATACCTACTACAAAGTAATTTGACCAATCAAATCACTTCATTGGGTTCATATTAACACAGAAATCACAAAAATGCAATTCGCGAGTACTTCATTACTTCTTTAGTCCGATTTCGCGCAACCGCTCATCCAGGTACCCGCCCGCCGTAATCGGCTCGTAGTCACAGGGATGCTCCTCGGTAATACAACTATCCAGGCACGTCAGATCCATCTCGGACCGCGGGTGCAGGAAAAAAGGAATACTCAGGCGCGGCTTATGCCACTCGTCCCGCGGTGGATTCACTACCCGGTGGGTGGTCGATTTCAGGTAGTTATTAGTCAGCCGCTGCAGCATATCGCCCACGTTGATCACAATCTCGCCCTGCTCGGGAACGATATTCTGCCATTCCCCGTGCTTGTTAAGGAGTTGCAAACCGCCGGCAGATGCCCCCACCAACAGCGTGATCAGGTTGATGTCTTCGTGCTGCTCGGCCCGAATAGCCGAAGCGGGTTCTTGCGTAATGGGCGGATAGTAAATGGCCCGTAAAATACTGTTGCCGTTGTGGATCTTTTCGTCAAAGTAGCCTTCACCCAAGTCGAGGTGAATGGCAATGGCCCGCAATAATTCAGCCCCTGCTTTTTCGAATGATTTATACAATTTGATGCCCAGTTCCAGGAATTCAGGCACCTCCGCTACCGCTACGTTGTCCGGGTAACGTTCCTTATCTACGTGATCGCCTTCCACTTCCTGACCGATCTGGAAAAACTCCTTGAGGTCGGCTACCTTCGATTGCTTGGCGTGCTCCTTACCAAAAGAGGTATAACCGCGTTGACCGGCCAGCCCCTCTATCTCGTACTTGCGCTTAATGGCCTCCTCTTTTTCAAAAAAGGTATTGGAAGCTGAGTAGAAATCGTCGATCAGAGACTGGGGAATACCGTGATTCACTACCCCCACGAATCCAATGGTGTGGAAAGCATCGCCCAGCTTATCGACAAATGACTGCCGCTGGGTCTCGTCGCCCTGCGTAAACGTGGAAAGATCAACTAAAGGAATGGTTCGGATCATCATAGTTATGCCTGTTTTAACTCCGTACAGTAGACGCCTGGTGGCGTGTTTTGGTTTACTTTTCGCCGCAAAGATACGGAATGGTGCGCGATCCTCCGGATCGCGCCAAACCTCTTTTAGCCATCATTATACCGACTTGAAGCGGTATATCTTATACAACAAGCAGGACAATGCTCGATCCAGAGGATCGAGCACCTACAAGGCCGGTTTATACCGCGACTCCGTCAGCAACTCCTGGGCATCCCCCAGCTCCATCAATTCCTGCATACTCGTTTCCGGGAAGCGCTTCATGTAGGCCGAAACGATCTTCCAGCCCAGCCAGTTTCCGGTGCGGCCGGGTGCTTCCGGTGGCATACCGGGTGAATTGGGACTGTAATCCACGTACTTACGCACCTCCTGCCATTGGGCCGAATAGAGCAGGTCTTCCTCCAGAAAAAAGGCCCAGATCTCGCGCTCATTATCCTCCAGCCACTGCACCTGATTACCGGTCATCTCCAGCTTGATGCTGTCGGGCGTCTCCGGCAAGAGGTGATCGAGCAGATAGAGTTTTTTACCGTTGTGCACCATCATGTCCAGCAGTGTCTGCCCGCTGCCCTGTCCGGTCAGGTCATCGACCAGGGGACGCAGGGTCTTACTCACCAAATGCTCGGGGGTGAAGGAGCGGGTCAGATAAGCGGAGAAATTCGGATTGTTGGGATAATACGTCTGGTAGGGATAATCGGCTCCCAGGAAAAAGTCCAGCCCCACCGCCAGTTGGTTCTCACCGTAGATGAAGGCACCGATGGAGTATTCCGATAAATAGGTGGTCACATTCGGTACGGGTTGCTCCGGGTAGTAGTATTGGAAATACCGAAACGCTTGCGCAAAATCATCGCGATAGGGGTCGAGGGTTGGAAAAACCGTCTGTATAGTATCGTACAGTTTGCGAACGGTGGGGTAATTGATAAAACCCCGCACAAAGGCTTCGTGGCCCTGAGGGGCGACTTCCGGATCCCGTGTACCCAGGATGCGATCAAAATAAATGGAAGAAAAATAGGGATAGCGCTCCTCCAAAGCGGCTAGTTCAGTGCCCATTTGGTTAGTGTCGAGCGAAAAAAGCTCCTGCTCAAAACGACGGATCTCTACCTCGACGTCTATATCGCTCACATCCGGTACATCGGCTCGGTTGTCCTTTTGGCAGGAAGTTACCAATCCGAAGACGACCAGAAGAAACACCAGGATTCGTTGCATACAATTAAATTATTGCGTTAGAAAAGTAATTTTATACCAGGAAACTGGTCCCGCACAGACAACAGTGGAACCGTTATTCCGTTTCTTAATCGTACCGAATGACCTGTCCCGGCTTTCGCCAAAAGAAAAATGGCAACGATGTCCGGTTTTCCAGACCAATACGAAAAAAGACTCGGGCCCCTTGGCAGCAACTGCTAATGTGCCCCAAAACACACTCAAAAAACTACGCACAATGAAAAGAATTATTGTCCTGACAGCTGCTTTACTGCTGTTCTACTCCCATTTGAGCGCCCAGTATAGCCAGGTGCGTTTCGGAATGGAGGCAAGCCCTTCTTTTTCCTGGCTAACGACGAACGATAATAAGATCAACCGTAGCGGTACCAATCTCGGCCTCAAATTGCGACTGCTGGGAGAATTCAACTTCCAGGAAAACTACGCCATCACGACTGGTCTGGGTTTCCACTTCAACGCCGGTGGTCAGCTCCAGCACGACAACAGTGGTGCCTACTGGGTTAATTCCGACCTGGGACTGCCCAATATCGATACTCTGCCCCAGGGCGTTAACCTGCGCTATAACCTGCAGTACCTGGAGATCCCCATCGGCCTGAAGATGCGTACCCGGGAATTTGGCTACCTGCGCTACTACCTGCAGCCCATGTTGACCCTGGGCATCAACACCAGCGCCGAAGGAGATATCGAGGGTCGAGGCATTGGCAATGATGCCGAGAATATCGACATTGGTCCCGACGTAGGTGCCCTCAACCTCGCCTGGGGTATTGGTGCCGGTATCGAATATTCCTTATCGGAAAACACCGCCCTGGTCGGCGGCCTCGCCTTCCAATTAGGGTTTACCGATATGAATAAGGACGATGGCACCTTCATCGACGAAAATACCGGCCAACGCCGCGAAGAAGATTCTAATACACAAAACAACTCACTGACCATCACCATCGGAGTCTTGTTCTGATTTTTGCCGGAAGGCACGAAAAAAGCGATCATTCCGACCCGAATGATCGCTTTTTTCGTTGGGAAACCCCGTATCTTCATCCCCCACCAAGTAATACCATCACCCTATGACCGAAGAACTGACCCAACAAATTCAAGCCTTTATCACTGCCGGCCTGGCCGAAGATGTAGGCGAAGGCGACCACACCTCCCTGGCCTGTATTCCCGCCGATAAACGCGACACCGCTCGACTCCTCGTGAAAGACAAAGGTGTGCTGGCCGGCGTCGCCGTCGCCCGACAGATATTCGAAACAGTCGACCCTAAAGCAGAACTGATCATCCACAAGCACGATGGCGACACCATCCGTAAGGGCGATATCGCCTTCGAAGTGACCTGCAACAGCCAGGCACTGCTGAAAGCCGAACGGCTGGTACTCAATACCATGCAACGCATGAGCGGCATCGCCACCATG
>JASBTH010000317.1 GCA_030148525.1 Saprospiraceae bacterium
AACGTCTTTCGCACCGGCAGGGTCTTTGAGCATTCGCAGCGCAAAGCGAAACAGCTTGTCCCGTATGGGGTTAATAAGATGCGTAAACTCTGTTGGCTTCATAATCACTGGCAAGACGATTGACTCAATCAATAGTTACAGGCCGGGGGAATATTTTTTCGCTTTCGCAAAAAAGGCCTGATTTCGAGGATGGTCGTAAAAAGTGAAAGATTTACTAAGGGAGAAAAAGGATTCGACCAGCGTGCGAATTCCTCCTATATTTGCGCTTGGAAAGAGATTCTATGAAAAAGATCGATCGACTGGTCATCTCCAGTTTCATACCACCATTTATCGTGGCCTTTTCGATTGCCATGTTCGTTCTGCTCATGCAGATCCTGTGGTTGTATATCGATGATATTGCGGGAAAAGGACTGGGCCCCCTGTTGATTCTCGAGCTATTAGCTTACCGGTGTATGTCACTTATTCCCATGGCATTGCCTCTGGGAATCCTGATCGCCTCGGTAATGGTCATGGGGGGACTGGCCGAACACTACGAGCTTTCGAGCATGAAGTCGGCCGGCGTTTCCCTGATCCGCATTATGCGGCCCCTGCTCATCTTCGGAATGTTTGCCGTTGTATTTTCCGTATACACCTCGAATACGCTCATCCCAAAAGCCAATTTGAAATTTGGCAGCCGGATGTTTGATATTCAGCAAAAGAAGCCCGCTTTATCCTTAGAAGTAGGAACGTTTAATGACGATTTTCAAGGCTACTCTATCCACATTGGTGAAAAAGCAGGTAACGGAGTTGATGTCAGCGATATCTTAATCTACGACCAGACTAAGATCAATACCGGCGAGCTCACCACCATTACGGCCAAAGAAGGCCAGATGTTTGCCACGGAAGACGGTTCCATTTTCGTAATGAAACTACAGGATGGGTACCAATATGTGGAACAACGTCAGCGCAATCACCACAATAATACGCCTTATCCCTACATCAGGACCGAGTTTGATACCTGGGAGAAAATGTTTGATCTCACTGAGTTCGCTCTGGATCGCACGAATCCGGATCTCTTCAAAACCAACCGCCAGATGTTGAGTTCCGAACAATTGGTGGAGGCTGTTGACTCCATCAGCCGTAAGATCAAAGAGCGGGAAGTGGAACTATCTAACTACCTCAGCAATTACCTGACCGGGGAGACTATGGACTCCTCATTTCTCAAGATCGAAACTCCGAAAACAAATATCGATAGCTTAGACGCTAAGCAAGGAGCCAATGACATTGATTCAATGGCACCAGCTCCCGCACTGGAAGCCAGGGAGGTAACCTTTGAGGAAGCCAAGATATCGGCCGGGCGCGGTTCCGGAGGACAAGAGATCCGTCGGAAGATAGACAAGCCGGTAATTGAATACGAGACCTTTGCCGAGACCTTCCGTCCTACCGACAAAGAAAGCCTGTACCGCAAGGTGCGCACTTTTGCCCGCAGCATACTGAATCAGGCCGAAAGCGCCTCCCGCACCCTGGAACGCATGCGCGAATCCCGGGTGAAGCACCAGTACGATCTGCACATGAAGTACAGTATGGCCGTGGTCTGTATCATATTCATTCTTATTGGAGGGCCGATGGGGGCCATCGTGCGCAAGGGTGGATTCGGCTACCCGATCCTTATTTCTATTATCTTTTTTATGTTGTTTGTCATCCTGACCATCTTTTGCCGGAAGGTGGCGGAAAGCTTTGTACTGCCAGCTGTAGCTGCTGCCTGGTTACCGTGTATCATACTGTTTCCGGTCGGAGTAATACTGACCCGCAAAGCCATGAATGATTCCAAGCTGATCACTACAAGCAATCTGCGGAAACGATTCCTGAAGTGGATACGTCGCAATAAAAAGGAAGAACCTGCTAATCCTCCAGCAACTCATGCCCACCAACCACAAACCTGATCGACTCCCCGAAATCTGGCCCAGATTTTTAAAGCGCAACCGACTGTTCCTGTTTGGCTTATTGCTATTTCTGATTATCGCGGTGATCGGTCTCATCGGATGGGAGCAGGGAACCTGGCTCTGGTTTTTCAACAATAACCGAACGCCGGTTGGCGATGCTTTTTTCCGGATTACGACCAAAGCTGGGGAGGAGTGGGCCTTTATTTTGACGGGGCTCCTGCTTGCCTTTATCCGGTTCCGCTCAGCCCTGACTATTCCGGTCCTCGCTTTTTTTGTTACCCTGGTTTCAGCTTCCACCAAAGCCTTGTTCAGGCAACCGCGCCCGCTGGCTTACTTTCGCGGACTGGAATTAGATGATCAGCTCAACCTGATCGAAGGGGTGCGGGTCAACGCCAGTCAGGTGTCCAGCTTTCCGAGCGGACACACCATGGCCGGATTCGCCCTGTTCGCTTTTCTGGCTTTCGCCTGGCCCCGGCGCGGTAAAGTGGCCATGGGGTTCTTTTGCCTCTTCATGGCAGTGGCCGTCGGATTGTCCCGCATCTATCTGGTGCAGCACTTCCTGAAGGACGTTGCGCTCGGAGCCGTTTTGGGGGTCTTGGTTGCGGTAGTCATCTATTACCTGCACTTCCGTCCCGGTCGCCATAATCCCGATTCGTGGCTGGATCGACGGTGGCGGTTAAGTATATTTCGCTTTCGAAAAAAGGCAGGTTGATGCTTACCCCCCCCCCAAACAAGCGAGCCACGACCGGATTCATCCGGCCGTGGCTCGTTTGTTTGGGGGTATGCTTTTTGCCGAAAGGCTAAAAAGATTACTTGACGGTCTTGATCTCCCCGGACTTGATCTTGCCCACGTAGTCGCGCAGCGCACGGCGAACCTCCGGCAGGAGGAACATCAGGCCGATCATGTTGGGAACAACCATAGCGAAGATCATTGCATCGGAGAAATCCGTTACTGCTCCGAGGCTGGCGGAAGAACCGATGACCACGAAAATACAGAACAAGATCTTATAGGTGTAGTCCATAGTCTTGGTACGACCGAAGAGGTACATCCAGCATTGCAGTCCGTAGTACGACCAACTCAACATAGTAGAGAAGGCGAAGAGGACTACGGCGACAGCCAGAACGTACGGGAACCAGGGAATTACACTGGCGAAGGCCGCAGAGGTGGCGCGCACACCGTCGGGGGCTTCCTGGCCGTAGGTGATAATGTCACCGTTGCCATTGGTAATGATGATTACCAGGGCAGTCATGGTACAAACGATCACCGTATCAATAAAAGGCTCGAGCAGAGCAACCACACCCTCGCTGGCTGGATTCTCCGTCTTAACGGCGGAGTGAGCGATGGCCGCGGAACCGACACCGGCCTCGTTGGAAAAGGCGCCCCGACGGAAGCCCTGGATCAGTACGCCGACAAATCCACCGGCAATACCTTCGGGAGAGAAGGCGCCACTGAAGATCTGACCGAAGGCCCAGGGAATTTCATTGAAATGTGAGAAGATGATAATCAGGGCAGCAACCACGTACACACCGCACATGAAGGGTACCACGCGTTCGGTTACTTTACCGATGCGTTTGATACCTCCGATGATTACGATGGCAACAATGGTGGCCATAACGATACCGAAGATCAAACCGGAGGAGCCAGAGGTAGCTCCGATCATGTCGTTGAATTGTTGGGCTGCCTGGTTGGCCTGGAACATATTACCACCGCCGAAGGAACCACCAATGCACATTACGGCAAAGAAGGCCGCCAGGACCTTGCCAAGACCAGCATATCCTCTTTCGCGCAGGCCTTTGCTGAGGTAGTACATAGGACCACCGTATACGGTCCCATCTGCGCCTATGTCGCGGTAACGGACACCGAGCGTACATTCCGTAAACTTGGAGGCCATCCCGAGTAAGCCGGCACAGATCATCCAGAAGGTTGCACCTGGTCCGCCAATAGAGATGGCGATAGCCACCCCGGCGATATTACCCAGGCCGACGGTGCCTGAAAGTGCAGCCGTCAGCGCCTGAAAGTGCGATACTTCACCCGCTTCATTGGGATCGGAGTATTTACCGCGCACGGTGTCGATCGCCAGCTTGAAGCCACGAAACTGAATAAACCCGAAATAAATAGTGAAAATAGTAGCACCCAGCAGCAGAATGATAATAACGATGGGCATTTCGCTGGTTTCGGATTCTCCGAACCGGATAGGATAAAAAATGATGCCGGCAACCGCATCAGCAAATGGTTTGAAAGCCTCATTGACTCTTTCATCCAGTCCTTTCTTAGCCGTTTCCTGAGCGAATGTTAGCAAAGGAAGTAACAGGCCGCTCAGCACAAGCAGGAACGATCGTTTCATAGTTTGTTCGACTTCGTTATGGTTGGTTTTCTAAAATCAGCGCGTTAAGGTATTCGTTTATTTTAACTTACCCAAGCGAATGGTTGCGGTTTTTAGGGGTATCTGCGAAAGATATGATAAGTATTTGGTCAGAAAAAAATACAAATATTGGTGACCTGTTCTTATTTTATGCGCTTGTAAAACCTTTTTCGCTTTGCCCGATTCAACCGATCCTACAAATTGGACGCAAAAGCTGCGGGATAACCCAGCCGAAGCTATC
>JASBTH010000322.1 GCA_030148525.1 Saprospiraceae bacterium
CCTTCGCCGATCGCAATAAAGCGACCAACTATTTGTCCAGCTTACGCAAAAATAAAAAGGGCGTGGATGGATTCGTGGTCGACCTGAATGCCATCAATTACGAATGATCCTCCGAGTGAATGATGAATGCTAAGTGCTGAATTAGGTTATATAGGGACCACACTCCTTAAGTTGCAATTCTACAAATAATGGAGAACCATTACCTTTTAGGATAAAGACTGAGGTTGAGGTTTAGGCTAAGTCCATGAACCTTGGACCATGAACTCTCCGCTCTGCCAGCGAGCACAATACTTTGAAGTCTGGGAATCGGGAGAAAATCCAGAGCAAATCTACTTCACATTCACTCCACCTGCGACGGGATTCAGGTTTACTACCTTTTCCTGCTTATTGACAACTTCGAAGGGAGTGGGATTTTCCGTGAAACCAACGTAGGCCTTTTGGCCACGCCCGCCTGTCACTTTAAAGCAAATGGTGAAAACCGGTTGGCCGTCCATTTTAGTAACCCCCTGGAGGGAGTTGTCGATCCAGACGACCGTCAGGAGGCCTTCCGCGGTCTTTTGGGTGCCAAAGTTATTACCACTCAGCCAGGGCAGACCGAAATCACTGATGGTTTCAAACTCGAGGAAGCGTTGGTCCCACTGCAGCGTGTATTGCATGGACAAGATGTTCCGGAAATCAGCAACGGTAACGGGCACACAGATGGTTTCCCCAACTTCCGCAGATTCGGTACCAAGCGCGAGGGTCACGCCGTCCTGGGCCGATCCAAATGTTGGAAATAGTCCGACTAAAGCTAGAAGTACGATGGTATAGCGCATAGGATTATGTAGTTTAAACAGCAAAACTAAGGAATTTAGTGGGGGCATGAGGCTAAGGAGACGTTAAGACCGAAAAAATCCTGTCGGGCAAATGCGACCGACAGGACTTCGATGTAAAAACACTCACTAGTTCATTTCTTCATGCATATATATAGACGCAGGGAACGCCTTGTTCGTTGTAAGCAGTTGGGTTAAAGGCTTGTTAAACAAAGGATCAAAAGACTCCTTTTGGTTAAGGAAATCCAAATTTGGATTTCCAGGAGAGTTACCCGGGAAGAGCATCCGGCCGGGAACTGTGGTACGAGCCGGGAATTTTACTATTTTTGTTTATGCCGGGACTTGGTATTCCAATCCCCTAACCACCCCGCCAAAGCGTGAACCCATGAGAAAATTGATCTATCTCCTGTCCATATTAGCTGTTTTGGGAAGTTGCGTTCCCCAAAAGCAGTACGTAGAACTGAAACAGGAAAACGAACGACTTACGCAAATGCTCGGATTGTCCGATTCCCTCGTCGGAGGCAATGACCTGGATCCGGAGGCCCGCACGGAATTACAAAACGATTACGGCGAACTGCTCCTGGCTAACGAGCGCCTGCGGGCTACCAATCGCAACCTGAATCAGAGTTACCAAGAGTTGCTGGAGCGCTATACCACTATGATCGAGCAGAGCAAAGGCCTCATCGATGGGCAATCCGGTGGTACGACCACTAATCAGCGCGAACAGTATCTCCAGGAATTGGAAGCTCAAATTCAGCAACGGGAGCAACGCCTGCGATCTATGGAGAGCTCCTACAGTCAGGACATCACCCAGAAGGACCAGCAGATCATCGAATTGCAAAATGCCCTATTCCAACGCGACCAGGAGCTACAGCGCATGCGCAACGCCTTTAGTAGTGTACAGGCCAACTTCCCGGCCACCGACCTCGATATCAACGAACGGGATGGACGCTTATACGTAAGTCTGAGCCAGGAATTACTATTCCGCACGGGAAGTGCCCGCATCGACCGTTCGGGGCGGCAGGCCATCCAACAAATTGCCGACGCGCTGGCCAGCCTGCCCGGTATTGAGATTATGGTAGAAGGTCATACCGACAATCAGGGCGATCCCGGTACCAATTGGGAACTCAGCCTGGAACGCGCACTGGCCGTCGCCAAAACGCTACAGGATAATGGCATCCGACCCGAGGATATTATCGTATCCGGCCGGGGCGAACACGCACCACGGGCCAGTAATGCCTCCGAATACGGACGTGCTCAAAACCGACGTACCGAAATCATTCTCAGTCCGCAAACCGAAGTGGAAACGGGCCAATAGCCCCCAATATCTACTCCATGAATCTTCGTCTACAATCTTTTTCCCTGATGGTCCTGTTATTGGGTAGCGTCTCTTCCTGTAAAACCCTCGAAGACATTGATCTCGCCCAGGAACAACCACTGGTACGCCTGACCAAAGGAGCATGCTTTGGACGTTGTCCGATTTATGAATGCACCGTATACACCAGTGGCATTGCCACCTTTGAGGGCCAACGCAACACCCCAAAACTCGGGCTGTGGATAAAGCGCCTTCCCGATGCTCAAATGGCTGAGCTCAAAGATCAGTTGACCGAAACGAATTTGTGGCAGTACGAAAGCTTCTTCCGGAGCCGGATTGCCGATGCTCCCCTCATCAAGATCGAGCAATTTGAGGATGGTGCATCAAAAATGGTCGCCGGCAAGGAAAATCGTCCGGAACCCGTCCTGCAATTACAGGACATGCTGGAACAGATTGCAGAGAGCAATACCAACACCTGGACCGTGCGGAAACCCTTCGATTACAACCTCCCCAAAGGCGCCAAACCCGGTGAGATCTACGTACAACTCGCCCCCAACATCTACGTGCGCAACTGGATACAGGGCTACGCACGCCAGGGCCTCCGCGTAGCCGAATCACTGGAAGACCGCAGTAACTACTTCCTGCTGCAATTTGATCCCACCATCGCTTTCCCCAGCGAGATGGAGCGTTTCTTCGCCTACGATGATGCGGTGATCTATTCGTCTTTTTTACCGGAAAAAAATTGATATCAGGTTTGGGGCGATAGGTTACTCGTATTTATCCATTTCCGACTGGGCTTTTTCCCACTCCCCCATGGCAGCTTCGAGGTCTTGCTTTAATTGACCGTATTCCTTCATTTTCTCCTCACTGTCGTCGCGCTCGTAAAAAGCGGGGTCAGCCATGGCTTTTTCCATTTTTTCGATGGATTCCTCCAGGCGTTCCACCTTTTTCTCCGCATTGCTGATGGCCCGTTGTAGCTGTTTTCGCTCCTCGTACGATAAGGTTGGTTTGGGTGCCTGGGAAGTTGCGGGGGCCGCCTTGGCAACCTTCGACTGCTTTTCCACATCCCGCATATTGTCCAGCTGGCGCTTCTCCAGAAAAGTGTTTACGTCGCCAATGTGTTCGTGTAGTTGCCGATCGCGAAATTCCACCGTCCGGTTGGTGAGGTCACTGAGGAATTCCCGGTCGTGGGAAACTACGATGAGGGAGCCATCGTAATCTTTAAGGGCTTGTTTCAGCACATCTTTCGACAATATATCGAGGTGGTTGGTCGGCTCATCGAGCACCAACAGGTTGAATGGATTCAGAAGCAGGCAGGCCATGGCCAGCCGGGCCCGTTCTCCCCCCGAAAGTACTGAGACTTTTTTGTCGACATCCTCCCCGCTAAACATGAAAGCACCGAGGATATTGCGCACCTGAGGACGCACTTCTGCCGGAGCCTCATTTTCCATGGTTTCCAATACGGTCTGATTGCCGTGGAGAGTATCTGACTGGTTTTGGGCGTAGTAACCTACCGTGACATTGTGCCCCAGTTTGACCGTTCCGCCCGTGTAGGGTAATTCGTTGATCAGGATCTTGGCGAGCGTGGTTTTCCCCTGCCCGTTCTGACCGACAAAAGCTACCCGGTCACCGCGGTCCATCTTGAAATCGACATTGTCGAGCACCAGCAGATCACCGTAAGCTTTTTCCAGATTTTTGGCTTCGACCACTACCTGCCCAGAGCGGGGTGCAGCGGGAAAGCGAATATTCATAGTAGCGGTATCGGCATCATCGATCTCGATGCGATCCATTTTATCCAGTTGCTTTTGCATGGACTGGGCCATCTTCGTTTTAGTGGCTTTCGCCATAAAACGGTTGATAGTGCGTTCCTTTTCGGCAATGACCCGCTGTTGGTTTTCATAGGCTGCCCGTTGCTTCTCTCGTCTTTCTTCCCGCAAGGCCACAAAATCGGAGTAACTGGCTTTGTAATCGAAGAGTTTGCCCAGTTCAACTTCCACGGTGCGCTTGGTAACTACATCCAGGAATTCCTTATCGTGAGAAATGAGTATAACGGCTCCGCTGTAATCCCTCAGGAATGTTTCCAACCAGAGGATACTCTCAATATCGAGGTGGTTGGTCGGCTCATCAAGCAGAAGGTAATCGGGGCGTTGTAGCAGCATCTTGGCCAGCTCAATACGCATTTTCCACCCGCCGGAGAATTCATCCACCAGGCGATCCATGTCGGAATCTTTAAAACCCAGTCCTTTCAACACCTTCTCGGCCTCTGCTTGCATACTGGTGCCACCCACCAACTGAAAACGCTCGTTAAGAGAGGTAAACTCTTCGATGAGTTGGTGGTAGCCCTCACTTTCATAATCCGTTCGTTCGGCCATTTCGTCATTGATCACGGCCATGCGCTCCTCCATTTTCATAGCTCCCGCAAAAGCGGTCATGGCTTCATCAATGACTGATTTTCCCAGGGGTAGTTCCATCTCCTGGTGAAGAAACCCAAGTGTGGATTCCGAGGGACGCACTATCTGTCCTTCCTGGGGACTTTGTTCCCCGGCAATAATCTTGAGCAGGGTGGATTTTCCGGCTCCGTTTCGACCTACCAGTCCCACCTTATCGCGATTGCCGATCGTCACATTAATGCGATCGAGCAAAATGCGTTCGCCATACTGCACGTATACGTTCGATACCGTAATCATGTATTCTCTTTTGTCGGCGCAAAGATAGGGATTAGGATGCAGGCAACCTATTGAAGTTCCAGGATCCAATCCATGGCCTGGCGCGTTTCGGGAAAGATGATGTGGGAGCCTTCTAATTCGTCGGGTTCTTTGGAGGTGGTCAGACCAATCACATACAGGCCGGCGCGGTTGGCCGCGGTAACACCGGCAGGAGAATCCTCCAAAGCGATACAATGAAGCGGTTCAACCCCCAGTTCCCGGCAAGCGAGGAGATAGGGCGATGGATCGGGTTTCAGGTTGGTTACCCGATCGGAAGTGATGATGGTTTCAAAGTATTTATCCAACCCGGTATTGGAAAAAACCGCCTCGGCATCTTTATCACTGCTACTCGTACACAGTGCGATGGGATACTTTTGCCGTAAGGCAGACAATCCATCAAGCACACCGGGGAATAATTCGGCGGAGGACCGGGCTTTCGCCCAAAAAAGGGTGCGTTTTTCGCGTTGCAGGGTTTCCTGGTCAGTGCCCAGGTCATGGTCTTTAACAACGGCCGCAGCCAGAATGGCATCCGAGAGTCCTACCCATTGTTGGAACCAGTGCTCATCCACATCCAGGCCGTGGTTGCCGAGTACGGTCAACCAGGCGTCCATGTGCAGGGGTTCGGTAGCGGCCAGGGTCCCGTCCATATCGAAGACGAGAGCCTTAGGAGAGGGTATGTTCATGTGTGACTAGGCTTTTTCGAGGGTAAATCCAAAGGTCGATCCCAGGTCGGGGGTCGAGCGAACGTTGATGGTTTGCTTGTGGGCTTCTACAATGTGTTTTACAATGGATAGCCCGAGTCCGGACCCTCCCATCTGACGGGAGCGGCTTTTATCGACCCGATAAAAACGATCAAAGACGTGATTGATGTGTTGTTTGGGAATGCCGATCCCATTGTCGGCCACTTCGATCAGGATGTGCCGGTCCATATCGTAAAACCCAACCTTGGTCCGGCCGCCTTCGATTCCGTATTTAAGGGAGTTATTGACGAGGTTATTGAGGACTTGCCGGATCTTCTCGCGGTCGGCACGCACCTTAAAGGAGTTGGACGCACCATCTTTGAAATCGAGATGAATGGTCCGTCGTTTCGCTTTCATCTCCAGGTCTTCGAAGACTTCCTGGGTGAGTTCCTTTATATCAAAGGTCTGCATTTCCAGGATGAGATCTCCGGACTCAAGGCGAGAGATGGATTCCAGGTCTTCCACGATAGTTTGCAATCGCTGGACATTAGTGGCGGCCCGGGTAATGAACATTTGGTTGACGGTCTCGTCCTCCAGGCCACCGTCGAGTAGTGATTCGAGATAGCCCTGAATATTAAAAATAGGTGTTTTCAACTCGTGGGAAATGTCGCCCATAAAATTGCGTCGGTATTCAGCCCAGGTCTTATACTTATTGAGTTCTTTGCGCTGGGATTCGGCCCAATCAGCTACCTCCCGCTCAACGTCTTCGATGATGTTGGAGTTGACGTCAATCGTTTTATTCTTTTCCTCCGGAGCGACCTTTTCCTGGTGGATGGTTTTGTAAATGAGCTTGATCTTGCGGTAGATGTATTTACGGAGGTAATAAATATTAATGTTGTACACCACGATCAGCAGCAGCACTCCGATGAGGGCGAAGAACCAAACGGATTGAGGGTCCACCCCCAGCAACAGCAAGCCGCCGATCACGAGCAAGAAAGCACCGACCGAAAGCAAGGTAGCATAACCGGCAATCTGTTGTGGCGTAGGATTTTTAAGCATTAAAACTCAAATTTGTACCCGATCCCCTTAATGGTTTTGATGTAGTGGTCGCCAATCTTTTCGCGGAGCTTGCGAATATGGACATCAATGGTTCGGTTACCTACAATGACATCTGTACCCCAGACTTTGTTGAAGATTTCTTCGCGAGAAAAAACTTTCCCGGGTTTGGAAACCAGCAGGTAGAGTAGTTCGAATTCCTTTTTAGCCAGTTCGATCACTTCGTCACCACGCGTAACATTTACCCGTTCACTGTCAATGGCCAGATCAGCAACTTTGATTATTCCGGAAGGTTCGGCATCCTGAATGCGGCCGGACCTGCGCAGCAGGGCCTTAATACGACTCAGAAATACCCGCGGACGTATAGGTTTGGTAATGTAGTCGTCGCCCCCCACATCGAGGGCAGCAATTTGGGAGTAATCCTCGTCCCTTGCCGTCAGGAAAGTGATGATGGTATGCTCGAATTCGGGCTTGACACGCAGGTGGCGACATACCTCTACCCCATCCATTTTGGGCATCATTATATCCAGGATAATGAGTGTGGGACGAACTTCTTCAGCCACTTTAATCCCCTGTTCGCCGTCGGAAGCGGTGTAGACTTCGAATTCTTCTTCCTTATCCAGATTATATTTCAGGAACTCGAGGATATCGGGCTCATCATCGACGATCAGGATCTTTACCTTATCCATCAAAGTGGCTATTTGTTAAGTATTCTGCAAAACTAACATTAAACCAGCCCGGGTATCTACGCCCTACTTTAAATAATTGTTAAGTTAAGAAGTTGTTAGTCAGGGATCTCCTGGTCCAGTTGTTCCAGAATGCGGGTGTATACGCGAATCATTGCCGCATTGTCATTACGCAAATTTCGTATAGACTGGCGAAACTCAGTTTCTGAAATGTCGTGAATGGCGTAAATTTCTGCGTAGTAGTTCTCCGCAAAGGTATCCTTTTTTTCACCGTACAGGTAGGACAGTGCAGCCTCGGCCGTATGTGCATCGAGCAATACCTCCACCAACTGGTCCTCCGACAAGGTACCTTCCTGCTTTTTTTGGCTGCAGCCAAAAAAAGTAAGAAGGCTGGTGGCCAACAGAAAAGAAACCAAAGTCAGGCGCATTACGAAAAGTATTGTTTGGGAAAATGAAATTCGGTGAGTTGACCGTGGTGCCGGTCAAAATCAGCCCAGGTGCCCGTCGCCGTATTGACGCGAAAGATTCCGCAGGTGGGCACGTTGACGATGGGTTCCTGACTAAACATATTGGCCAGGGAGTTATACGCCGGGTTGTGTCCGAAGACCAATACCGTGTGCCAGGCCTCCGGAAGCCCCTGAATCACCTCCAGCACATCTTCCGGAAAAGCCTCGTAAATGGATGGTCGTTCGTGAATATCGGCGGCCGCAATATCGAATGCTTTCGCAAAATGCCGGGCAGTCGTAATGGCCCGCTTAGCCGGACTGGAGATGATGGCATCCAGGTGTTGCACCCGGCCGCGCAACAATTGCGCCATGAAGGGAGCATCCCGTTTACCGCGTTTGTTGAGCGGCCGGTCAAAATCATCCAGGGAAGGATCCTTCCAACTGGATTTGGCGTGTCGAATAAAATAGACTGTTTTAGCCATAATGCTTATCGCTCTTCGCCCGATTGAGACGCTTTCTTCTGGTCAATCTCCAGTAGTTTATCCATCACTTCGGGAAGCTGCTCTGCCCCGATCTTTTTCATTACGATCTCTTTATCGCGATTGAGGATGTAGATCTGGGGGGTTGTCCGCAGATCGTATTTTTCGTGAAAGCGGGAGCGTCCGTAGGGATCGACGGTATGCAACCAGTTGTCGATACCGTTTTCATCGATGTAATCCCAGCATCCCTCTACATCGTCCTGAAATTTCAGGCAGCCCGCCATCAGGGTAATGTCCTTGTCTTTGTACTGCTCGTAAAACTCCTTCATGTAGGGAGTAGACTCCTTACAGTGGCCACAATCGTAGCGCCAGAAGTAGAGGATGGTATATTCCGAATCGATCTTGTACAATTCAACGGGGGTTCCGTCCCGTTTTTGCATGGTGATATTAGGCGCCTTCTTACCGATTAAGAGCGGCTCGATTTTATTGGCGTTATCGATGATCTTTTGCAGTTGTTCCTTATCGGTCCAGGTGGCGAGTCCCTTTTCGTAGTAATTCTTGGCAATATGTACATACACCTTGTCCATGCCTACCACCTTGGACCCAGCGTACTTATTGAGGAAGTGAATGAGGTAGTAGCGGAACATATCCTTACCCGGCTTGGTCTCCTCCAGGATGTAATCCACTCCGCGAATGATACTGTCGGGGGTCTGAATGTGCAATTGATCAATAAATGTTTTGATCCGGCCAAACATGAAGGGGGTACGTAACAGGCGATCGTCCGACAGATCGATATAGTCAAAGTAGTGGTCACGGGTGTAATAAAAACGCTTGTACTGCTTTTCCTCCTCGGTGCCGTCGAATTCGGGCATCTCGAGATTGATGTTGGCACCAACGATAGCGGCGGCCAGCGTGCCGGGGTTATCAGCCATCAATTGTTTCTGGTAGTTGCGGACACCCTCGTCCAATTTGGCCAATTCCGCTTGTAATGATGCTTTGGTAGCCTCGTCGGCGCTTTGCATTTGTTGCTGAATGGATTGTGCCTGGGGGCGCAAATCAGAGAGGTAGCGGAGATACTCGTAGAAAAGAGCATTGTCAGCACTTCCCTCGAAGGTC
>JASBTH010000329.1 GCA_030148525.1 Saprospiraceae bacterium
GTAGGTACTCTGGAAACCGACATTCAGGGCAACGGTATCAGACAATTGATCGTCGCCGCAACCGGAGCCCAGCACAAATTGCAGACCATCGTAGCTGGAAGCGCGGGGTCCCGCGCTAACGGTTACCGTGGCCTGGCGGGCCTGGCCCGGACCGATCTGATAGGGAATCGCATTTTGCGCCTGACTACCGCCGATAGTCACCACTGCTCCGTCGGGATTCGATTCCTGTAAAAAGCGCAGGGAATAAGTTCGTGCTTCATCACTTTGACTGATATTGGCCAGACTGAGCTCAAAAACCCCGGCCTCTCCGGCGGGAATGCCACGCTGGGTGTACCGGTCAGCCTGAAGCTGAGGGGTTTCACGTGGTTGGGTACCCGGCTCCCAGGGGCAACTACTGCGGCCACTCACCAGTTGAAAAACGGGCGTTCCGTAGACCGGATCTTTTTTGACATCAACACTGAAGAAGTCGCCCGGATCATCATCCTTCAGCTCGAAACCCGTGGTTCGTTCTTCCAACTGGGCCAGGGTAGTCGACTTACCGACCTCCATGCGAATATTTGTTGCTACCGACCCCTGTACCCCCGAGCCGGCCACTTCGTAACCGGCACCCAGGACAATGCTGCTCTCCATAAACAATTGCACATCCATCGACAGTACCCCTTCGGCCGCACTCGTCAGGGAGGAGGAATAGGTAGCTCCCGCGCTAAACGACCGGTTTTCGACCATGGCTGCCTTGCTTTTGTTTTCGCGGTTCTGGTCGAGTACCTGTTTCCACACGGCGATCTGGTTGTCGTAAATCCGGGCGGAGTCCGAACCGTTTTGTTCATAGGTGTCCCGGATGCCGGTCAGTTGAGGGATCAGAATATCTCGCACGTGCTGCTCGGTATACATAAAGGTGGTCGAAAAGCCGTCGTTGCCCATAATCAGGTCAACGTCCTTTGCTATGTTACAAGTAGATGGATCATAAGTCAGTACATCGGCCTGTGCGTAGATCAGATTCATTGCGGCACCAATAAAAACATCGCCCTCCTCTCCGGTGATCTGCTCGCTGTTAGAGGTAGTAAATTGCTCGCTATTGGTCATCGACATGATCCATTCCTGACTCCGGGCCACCGTAGCACCCACGCTGAAGGATGCACCAACGGTACCCCATACCTCGGCATTGATCGAGGTGCCCGGAAAGATGGTCTGACTGACGGCCGATCCTACTTTTATTTGTGACTGAGTGGTGATGCTGCCCTCCGCCTGGCCGTAAAGGCGCATGGCCATGGTGCTCGTGCTGTTGCGCGCAAAATAGGAGTAACTGGCATCACCCGGAGGGTCATGCAGGATCTGAAATGGTACCTCCGGTGATACGGTCGTAAAGGTTTGTTCACGTGGTCGCACGCCCGTGACGATCATGGGTTCCGACCAGGAGACCTCTTCCGCATCAACCACGGCCAGTACTTCGAATACCTTTTGGTGGGGAGCCACCAGGTTGGGCATTCCGGGTCGCAGTTCGTACACCGCTAAACCATTGAAGATAGGGATGCTATCGGGTTCATTGGGCCGATCGCCAACCTCGTCGTATACCAGTACGTACCCTTCTTCAACCGGACAACTTTCGTCACCAAATGTTTCATTCACCTCAATGTCTACCAAGTAACGGTCGTCTTGCTCCACGATGGCAAATGCCAGGTCGGAACAGGCAGGCTGATCCAGGCCCGAAACGGTTATGGTCGGCTTTTCCCGGTAAATAAAATCCACTGATTGATCTTCATCAGTCAGATCCGCATCTGTGGTTGTAAAGTATCCAGTGACTTGTTCTGACAAGAGGTTCAGGTCTGTACGGGGTGAAAACTGAACGACTTCCACCTGGTATTCGCGTGCGGGTAATTGAGCACCGAAATCCCCATTGGCATCGGTAAGCAGTAGCGTGTCGATGCAGCCGCTGCCACCTACACTCAGTACGCGCACCCCGGCCTGACCAATGTAGATATCACAGGTAGCCAATACTTTTCCCGATATTGTACGGGGCTGGGTATCGGTAAAATCCATACCTCCGGTTTCAGAATCTACGAAGATCTCCCGTTGGCCGGGCACAAAGCTATGATCACGGTAACGGGGCTCCACGTTATAGGTCCCCGTCTCTTCCGCCAGGAACTCGTAATAGCCGTTTTCGTCGGTAGTGACACCTTTGTAAATGTCATTCACCCATATTTCTACATCCCCGAGGCCACAGGCAACACCGTTTAATTCCTGGGTTACGTAGCCGCTCACCGTAAAGGAGGTCGTATCCTGAAAATCAAGATTGGCCAGGTCGGGACGCGAAAGCTCCAGTAACCGTTCAGTATAAAAGGCGGGGTCAAAACCGGGGTTTGTCTTGCGGGGAGTCACCCGGAAGGTAGCCTCCCGGTTGTAATAGATTTGCCGGATCTCGTACTGCCCGTTCGCGTCGGTGGTGTCGCAGTAGATCGTTCCCGCTAAGTCCTGGTCGATATCACTTTCCAGCTCAGCACATACTTCCACGTTTTCTACCGGCAAGCGGGAACCGGGGGTGAGGACCTTTCCTTTTATTCTTCCGTTTGGTAATATTCCTCCCGAGGCGGGGACTTCATAGTCTTTCACCCCGTCCGACCAGTTAATGGTGTACTGGTATTGATAGCCCGGTATCAGACTGGCCTCCCGGTCGGTGAAGGTGGTATCCGAACCATCGATTTCGGTACGGGCATCAATTTCCTCTCCGTCGCGCAGGATTCGGAATTCGGAGGTTTTCTTGGTAAGATCTTCCCAGTTCAACGTCACCTTTTCCGGGAAGGTATTTGTCGCGGTAAAGGATGGCGGCTCCGAGAATCCACCATAAATGATCAGGGGCGAAGAGGTGTGACCTCCCCACTTATCGGTTCGGGTGAAAATGTAATAGGTGTGCTCACCGGGGCCTGCCTGTTCATCCCGGTAGCTGACGTCCAGACCACTTACCGTAGCAATGATGTTGTCGGGCTCATCGCGGGCAATCCGGTATTTTAGGTCTTTATTAGGGATGTCGCTGCCTTTCCGCCAGGAAAGGAAGATTGATGATCCCTCATTAATTACCGAACCGCTGACGGGCCGCTTAATGGGCCGGGTGGTAACTATGTCGTTATCGTTGCCGCTGCTTTCACAGGAACTGAAGCAGTCGAAAATGGAAAAATCGTTTTTCCCTTCCACCTTCATTAACGCTAAAAACCGGTGGGACGCGTTAGGGCCCAGGGTTACCGAATAATCGCCTTTTGATTTCGACGAATTCACCTTGCGGCTGCCGGGCAGGTAGTTGTCCAGGTAAATGGAGAATCCGTAGCTATCGGTACAATCACATCCCGAATCGATATCGAAATCGCCGGTCACTTTATAATCGGAACCGTTGTTGCGCCAGTACCACTTCCAGGTAGTTTGGGAAAAGCCAGTCTGAGTTATGGCTAAAAAGAAGAATAAGATTAGAAATTGATGAGAACGTACAAGCATGATATATGGGTTTTCAAACTATACCGACAACGAAGTGGTTTGGGACTCCAAACCACTTCGAGTCGAGTATATACTCGCGTGAAAAGGTTGGGCGAAGC
>JASBTH010000342.1 GCA_030148525.1 Saprospiraceae bacterium
GGGCACAAAGGAAAAGACCGTGTGCTCGAAGTCGTATTTTACCGCTTTCAGGATCTGATCGGTCAATTGCTCACCGAGGCGTTTGCGCTCCAGGTAGATGTCGCGGTCGGTACCCCGGGAGAAGTAAATGCGCTCGAAAGAACAGGCATTACGATCCATAGGGTCGGTGAATGGTTTTTCTTCTACCAAACCGTTTTTCTTGACAATCAGGGCGTGACCGGGGGTTAACTCCATCACCTTACTGTGATGGACGTTGAAGGCGGTTTGGATAGCGGGACGCTCCGATGCGACTACCACCACCTCATCATCGCGATAGTAGAAGGCCGGACGAATACCGCTGGGATCACGCATCACAAAGGCGTCCCCGTGACCAATGAGGCCTGCCATGACGTAGCCACCGTCGAATTTCTTACTGGCCCGACGCAGCAATCGCTGGATGTCGAGCTCGTCGAAGATCAGGTCGTTAATCTCCCGGTTAGAGTAGCCGTCGGGCTTAAACCAGGTATGCAGGCGTTGCACCTCATCGTCGAGAAAATGGCCGATCTTTTCCAGAACGGTAACGGTATCCGATTTTTCTTTGGGATACTGACCCAAATCTACGAGCTCGTCGAAGAGTTCATCGACATTGGTCAGGTTGAAGTTACCGGCCAGGATGAGGTTACGGGTAATCCAGTTATTCTGGCGCAGGAAAGGATGGCAGGTCTCGATGGAGTTGTCGCCGTGGGTGCCGTACCGCAGGTGGCCGAGTAACAGCTCGCCGGTGTACGGCATATTGTCCTTAAGCCATTCCCCGTCGTGCAGTTTCTCCTCGGGCAATCCTGTAAAGCGGGCAAAAACCTGGTTGAACAGATCGTCGAGATAATTGGGCGCGATACTCCGTTTTCGGCTGATGTATTTACTGCCAGCACTGGGATCCAGCTTGATGGTGGCCATCCCGGCACCATCCTGGCCGCGGTTACGCTGCTTTTGCATCAGTAACCGCAATTTTTCCAAACCATATAAAGGTGAGCCGTACTTCTCCTCGTAGTACGATAAGGGTTGCAGGAGGCGTACTAAGGCTACACCACATTCGTGTTTGATTACGTCGCTCATGACCGTTGTTAGACTTTTGCTGCCGCTATAAGAAGCTGGTTGAATTTGGTTTTGGAAATTTGTTAGCTGCAAAAGACGCCTAACAAAATCAAAGGATTAAATTCAAATAGCTTCTAAAGCATGCAAAGTTATAGCTAAATACGTTGTAGTACAACGACTGAGGCGAGTACCTTACATTTTTTGGCTTTTGCCAAATAAAAGACTTCCCGACAAACCCACCATTCAGGCGCAATACCGCATCAAAACTAATACTTCAGGGACCGTGTTTATTCATTGAACCCCAAGAGGAATAGATACAGTTCTAATGACCGAATGGTTGCATCCAATCGGAACAAAAGCGAACCCCCTGCTGGCCTCCTCGACGATGGACATTTTGCCAGATTTATTGTACTTTTCGCACATGGGTAAACCGACAGCGAAGTGGTTTGGGGTTTAAAGTCACTTTGAGTCGGGTAAATTCCCAAGAATAATTTACGTTGTATGGCTTTATTACGATTTTTTAAAACGCCCAAGCACCAACGCTACGAATACAAACCCAGGTACTGGGATCCCCAAAAAGAAGAATTGCAGGAACGCCTGGAGCGTGTCAGGCAAATTCAGGGGGAAGGAACCGAAGCGATGAAAGCTCGTATCTCCAGTGGTCTGAAACGCGGTTACCGCGGAGATGAGCGCCTGCGCAAGCAACGAGTAATGCGTTCCAATCTGGTATTGATCGGAGTGATCGCGGTGCTTTGTGTACTGTCCTATTTGGTTCTGACCATTTACTTACCCGGCATCGTGGAAGCAGTGGAAGGCTCCGGTAGTACGCCGGTCGAGTAAATTCGGAGGGATTTGGATACTTAGTTGCCCACAATGGCGTTCCTTCCGTAATGCTGTTTATCTTTGTAAAACAGAAAAGCGTACCTTTTTATGGCTGACCTGATTCAGCTTTTACCCGATGCCATTGCTAACCAAATTGCGGCCGGTGAAGTCGTGCAGCGACCCGCCTCGGTGGTCAAGGAGTTACTGGAAAATGCCGTTGATGCCGGTGCCGATTCCATACAGTTGGTAGTAAAGGATGCCGGAAAAACACTCATCCAGGTAGTGGATAATGGCTGTGGTATGTCGGAGACCGACGCCCGCATGAGCCTGGAGCGCCACGCCACCTCCAAGATCAGAGATGCCAAAGACCTGTTTTGTATTCGCACGATGGGGTTTCGGGGTGAAGCGCTGGCTTCTATTGCGGCCATCGCTCAGGTAGAGCTCAAGACGCGCCGAAAAATGGATGAAATGGGGACCCGCATCCAAGTCGAAGCCTCGGAGGTGAAGGTTCAGGAACCCTGCCAAAGTGCTCCGGGGACCAGTATTGCTGTCAAAAACCTGTTCTATAATGTGCCCGCTCGCCGCAATTTCCTGAAGTCCAACGGAGCGGAAATGAAACACGTTAACGAAGAATTCCAGCGGGTGGCCATCGCTCACCCCGATATTCATTTTACCCTCCATCACCAGAACGAAGAACTCCAGCATTTGCCGAAAGGCAATCTGCGACAACGACTCATTAACATCTTCGGGTCCAGTACCAATAAGAAACTGGTGCCGGTACAGGAAGATACCGATGTGCTCAAGATCCGTGGTTTCGTAGGTAAACCGGAATTTGCCCGTAAGACCAGGGGGGAGCAATACTTCTTCGTAAATAACCGCTTCATCAAAAGCGGATACCTCAACCATGCAGTGAATACGGCTTACGAGGAGCTGCTGCCCAAAGATACCTATCCGCTATACGTACTCTTCCTGGACATCGACCCCAAGCACGTCGATATCAACGTACACCCCACAAAGCAGGAGATCAAATTCGATGATGAGCGCCTGGTGTACAACTACCTGCGGGTGGCTGTACGGCACGCGCTGGGGCAACACAGCATCATGCCCTCCCTGGACTTTGATCAGGAACGAGGATTGTACCAAACCTCCGGTTCCCGCGAGCTTCCCGATAGTTCGGGATCCGTTTCGTCCCCGGGGAGCTTCCGGCCAGGGTCAGTCACTAACGGCGACAGTGGCCGCCACCAACGCAATCAGGAAAACTGGGAACGACTCTACGAAGGGCTGGGACAGGCCGGAGACCAACAACCGCCAGCCGGAGAACCCGAGCGCATCGACTTGTCGTTCCTGAATGCCGGGGAAGACGACCATGGGACCAATACCGTTACCCTGGAAAGTAACTGGACCGACGATGCCGACGGACAGGATTCGGAAAACACCCACCCGGCCCAGAAAGAGCCCTATCAGATCCACGGCACCTATATCGTGAGTCACATAAAGTCCGGTTTTTTACTGATCGATCAACAGGCTGCCCACGAACGGGTGCTCTACGAACGCTATCTGGCGCTAATGGAAAACCAGTCGGCCAGCACCCAGCAACAGCTTTTTCCGCGCACCATTCACCTGAGTGCTGCCGATGCCGATCTGCTCCGTCAGATACGGGAAGAGCTTGTCAAATTGGGTTTCGACGTGGCTGATTTCGGAAAA
>JASBTH010000343.1 GCA_030148525.1 Saprospiraceae bacterium
TTAATGAAAATAAACACGACCAATTACGGGATCGGAAAAAAGTGCATCGACCATTGGTGCTCCTAAACGCCCTCCAAAGCACGATCGTGGATCATCAAGCATGCCCTTCGTAATCAGATTAAGGCCGGTGACGAATGGGCGCTCTCTGTTGTTGGATAGCTTTTTACCTGTAGAAATGCAGCCACTCCTTCCGTGGCAACTATAAAGTACGTACATTTGTATCGTGCACGATTTAATCATGAACGACTAAAACTGACGAATGGAATTTTACAATTTGGAAGCCGATACCCTGAGTGGTAAAACCGTATCAATGAAAGACTTCGAGGGCAAAGCCGTATTAGTGGTCAACACCGCCAGCAAATGCGGCTTAACGCCACAGTACGAAGGACTGGAAAAGCTCTATCAGGAATATCGTGACCAGGGGCTGGTCATCCTGGGCTTCCCATGCAATCAATTCGGCAAGCAGGAACCCGGCTCGGCCGAAGATATCCAGGAATTTTGCCAGGTCAATTACGGGGTAAGTTTCCCGATGTTTGCCAAGGTGGATGTGAACGGATCTAATACGCACCCCATCTTCCAATACCTGAAATCTAAACTTGGCGGGTTACTGGGACGTAGTATTAAGTGGAATTTCACCAAGTTCCTTATCGACCGGGAAGGGCGTCCGGTCAAGCGGTTTGCGCCGACGACCCAACCCCATAAGATGGAACGGGCCATTCGTAAAGTACTGTAATTATGAGCGACCAAGCAGCAAGGCTGTATCTGGACAATCAACTTTGTTTTCCACTCTACGCCGCATCGCGGCTCACCACCAAGATCTACGCTCCTGTGCTGAAAGAGCTGGACCTGACTTATCCGCAATACCTGGTCATGCTGGTGTTGTGGCAACACGCGGATCTGTCGGTGAACGCCATTTGCGAGCGATTACTGCTGGAGTCCAATACGGTGACGCCCCTGTTGAAACGGTTGGAACAAAAGAAACTGCTGACCCGCCGGCGCTCTTCCGATGATGAGCGCAGGGTGATGGTTTCCCTTACGGAAAAAGGGGACCAACTGCGTAAACAGGCCCTCTCGATACCAGAGCAGATCGTGGCGTCTTTCGATGATGGAGAGATATCAGAAGCAGAGATCCGTCAGTTCCAGGAAACCCTGTGGACGTTAGTGAACGTATTAAATGCAAAGGTTGAAAAAATGTAAACCCATGGATCCCAAGCAACCCTGGATGGATCACGGCTATCGCACCTTCGCCTACGAAGGCCCCACCGGGCTCAAAGTAGAGCGCCTGGCACGGCAGGTGGGTAAGAGTAAATCCTCCTTCTACCACCTTTTTGCCGACCTCAGTCTGTTTAACAGTGATCTGCTGGATTACCACCTGGAAAGAGCCGCATTGATGGCTGAGCGGGAAAGCCAGAGCGAAACAGAGGACGAACTGATCGGGGTGATCATGGATCATAAAATCGATCTGCTGTTCAACCGCCAATTGCGGTTTCACCGGGAAAATCCTGATTTTGCAAAGTGCTTCACGGCTGTTAACCAGTTGTCAGTCCCGGCTCTGTTGCCGCTTTGGAAACAGATCATCGACCTGCGGGAACAGTCGTATCTGGCGGAACTGGTCTTACTGCTGACCCTCGATAATTTTTTCCTGCAGATCACCGATCAAACCCTCCACGAAGAATGGCTGAAAGGGTATATGCGAAACATACGCCAGATGGTGCGCCAGTTCAAGCAAACGGGAAATCTGCCGCAAATGGACGGTAGCGTCTAAAAGATGCGCTTCAATCAGCCTAATCTTGTGCTAAACAAAACCACAAGATGATGACTGATCAACCTATTCCTCGCTATCGCACAAATGCCTTCCATCGCACTTACCTGAAAATAACTGCCCTGGTGATCGGGGCTTTCGGACCGATATTTTTTCTGGGTACGATGCCCTCGACTGCCGGCCCGGCCCGGTGGACGATCGACCTGGTGAGCTGGCCGCTCGACGGAGCCCAGGATGTTTCTGACCCGGCAACCCGCCTGTTATTGGCCCTGACCGGAGGGTTCCTGCTAGGGTGGGCAGTAATGGTCTGGCTCCTGTCTACTCGTCTGTACGATCAGGCCCCGGAGACCGTCCGCCAGATCGTGTTGACGGGTATTCTGGTCTGGTTTATTGTAGACAGCACCGGTTCGGTGACTTCGGGTCACGCTTCTAATGTCCTGTTCAACCTGGTGTTTTTACTGGTCGGAGTCGGACCATTGTGGTGGCGGGCGTTGGATTGACTGGGGTCAGGAAGTTGTGTGTCATAGAATGCAGTATGAACGAAGTTGGGAACTGCTCATATTTAATCGTTACTAACGGTTAGTAACGGCTCTTGACCGTTAATAACGACTAGCGAGACCCAGCCCGGACTTGGGCTTACCGATTAAAAGCCGGATATTAATGATTTGGAATATCCAATCCCGAAAACACCTGTTGCCCATGGCCAAAGTGACCTATACCACCCCCGGCGTATACATCCAGGAAAAAAATGCCTTCCCGAATTCGGTAGTCGGGATTCCCACAGCGATACCGGCATTCATCGGGTATACCTATCCGGTCTCGAAGAACCTCCACAATACGGCGCTTAAGATCAGCTCCTTTAGCGACTTCCTGAGGTATTTCCCCCTTCCCGGCAAATCAACCATTGCGGCACCCCTGAAACCATATCACCCGCAGTATTTCCTGGTAGAGCAACATCAAATGCCGACCGCCGGACCGGGTATCCAAATCGGCCCCAGGTATTACGCATTAGTCCCCGATCCGGCCTCCGTGTATTATTTGTACAACAGCATTCGCTGGTTTTATCAAAACGGAGGCGGCGACGCCTACATCGTTTCGGTAGGCTCCTACGATGCGACCTTCGGGAATCCCCCGCCGCCTGGCAATCCCCTGATCAATCCGCACGTAAGCCTGAATGATCTGCTCAATGGCCTGAAGGTACTTCGTGCGGAGGCCGAGCCCACTATGTACGTTTGTCCGGATGCCAGCCTGTTGCCTCCCGGCCAGCTGTCAACCCTGATGCAATCCATGCTTGCGCAAAATGCGGAATTGAAAACGGCCATCAGCCTCTTCGATGTGCCCGGTGGCCACCAACCCAATCCTGCCCAATTTATGAGTGATATTTCTGACTTTCGATCCATGTTGGGTACGGAAAACCTGTCTTTCGGAGCGGCGTACTTCCCCTTCGTCAAAACGAGTGTGATGGATGCCCGCGAAATGGATTATACCAACCTTTTCGATGGGCGTCTTTCGTCCCTGATCGACTTCCTGGAAGACAACAAAGCGGACCGGGAAGCATCTTCCCTCCTGGCTACCATCCAATCCCTCACCAAAAAGGGCGATTCAGCGATGACCATCGAGAAGGTTCATCGGGCCCTGGTGGCAACCAGTCCCTTGTATAAAAAGCTCATGAAGCTGATACTGGATGAGGCCAACTTATTGCCACCCAGTGGGGCCATGGCCGGCATCATTTCCCGGACAGATAATTCGGAGGGCGTTTGGAAAGCACCGGCCAATACCTCGATCAACAGTGCCATCGATCTGCCAATCCATTTGACGAACAACCAGCAATCGGGACTCAACACCGATCCGCATACCGGTAAATCGATCAACGCCATACGCTCTTTTCCAGGACAGGGCATCCTGGTGTGGGGTGCCCGGACCCTGGCCGGAAATGATAATGAATGGCGGTACATCCCGGTGCGCCGAACCGCTATGTACATCGAGCAATCCTGCAAACTGGCAACGGAAGCCTACGTCTTCGAACCTAATGACGCCAATACCTGGACGAGCATCAAAAATATGCTGAACAATTTCCTGTCCGGACTTTGGCGGGAAGGAGCCCTGGCCGGTGCCGCGGCCAAACAATCCTATTTCGTCAAATGCGGACTGGGCACTACCATGACGCAAGGTGATATTCACCAGGGGCGGTTGATCGTGGAGATTGGCTTCGCACCGGTGCGTCCGGCGGAATTCGTTGTGTTACGGTTTGGACAAAAAATGCAGTAGACTTGACATGGACTGGTCCGAATCCAGTATTTTCCTAGCAATAAGAGCGTGTTTGGGATTTGTTTTTGATGGCGAAAATGTCTAGAATTTGGTTCTCACAAAGCCTTTTTTGAGCTTCGTAGCATGGCTACGGGGCGAAAAAAGGCTGCAGTGAGGTTCAAGTATACCGCTTCCGAAAAGGATTGGGCTTTGCCCAACCTTTTCACGCGAGTATATACTCGACTCGAAGTGGTTTGGATTCCCAAACCACTTCGTTGTCGGTATAATAGACATTTGCAGTCCAAAGGATAAATCCCAAACACGCTCT
>JASBTH010000344.1 GCA_030148525.1 Saprospiraceae bacterium
TTGAACCTCACAAAGCCTTTTTTCGCCCCGTAGCCATGCTACGAAGCTCAAAAAAGGCTTTGTGAGAACCAAATTCTAGACATTTTCGCCATCAAAAACAAATCCCAAACACGCTCTAAAATAAATTGAAACGGTATGAGCCAGATCGTTGTGATAGCTTCCAGAAACCCGGTTAAGATTGAAGCCGTTCGCCAGGCCTTTGAGGCTTGTTTTCCGGCCCGGAACTTCCGGTTTGAGGGTGTTCAGGTGCCATCCGGAGTTTCTGATCAGCCCATGACGGATGAGGAAACTCGTCGGGGCGCCCGTCAGCGGGCAGAGTCCGCCCGAGCGGAGATGCCGCAGGCCGATTTCTGGGTCGGACTGGAAGGTGGCCTGGAAACCGATGGGCAGGATCTCCGTGCTTTTGCCTGGATGGTGGTGGCTTCCGCCAATAATAGGGGAGAGGCCCGAACAGCTTGTTTCCCACTGCCCCCGCAGGTTGCAGCCCTGGTCCGCGAGGGCAGAGAATTGGGCGAGGCTGATGACATTGTCTTCGGTCAGACGAATTCAAAACAACAGGGTGGTGCCGTAGGCCTCCTTACGCAAGGCAGGATTTCGCGCACCACCTATTACCGGGAAGCACTTATTTTAGCACTAATTCCATTCTTACAAACGGAGCTATATTGATTTTGGTCCAAGGTCCATGGTTCAATGCTTTGGGAGAACTGAAATAGGTTTTTTTATGGTACTTGGGATTGGCTAATCAACCTCAAACCTCAAACCTGGCCTCAAACCTCAAACCTCAAACCTCAAACCTCAAACCTGATATGATACCCAACTTACAACTTCGATCATTCAGCCTTTTTTTCCTGGGCTGCTTAATTGGCCTGTTTTCCTGCCAACCCACGACCACGGAGCCCGCCGTAGACCCGGAGGTAGCGGAAGCTATTAAGGCCATTGAAAACGGATTACTTCCCGCCGTACTACCAACGGAAGATACCCTGACCTCCTACACCCTCGATGAGCGTATGGCCTATTATCATGTGCCCGGTGTAAGCATTGCTGTGCTTAAGGATGGCGAGATCCATTGGGCGAAAGGCTACGGAGTGGCCGATTCCCTGCAGGGCACTACCGTCGATACCAATACTCTGTTTCAGGCCGGATCCATCAGCAAGCCGGTGGCGGCATTGGCGGCCCTGCATTTGGTACAGGCTGGTAAACTCGAGCTGGATACCGACGTAAATACCTACCTCTCCGGTTGGAAGATTCCCGAACACGATTGGTCAGAAAATGCGCCGGTCACTCTACGCCACTTGCTTACCCATACCGGCGGACTTACCGTTCACGGCTTTCCCGGATATACCCAGACCGATACCTTTCCCGGCATCGAACAGGTGTTGCAGGGAGAAGGGAATACGCCCGCTGTCTTTGTCGACACCGAACCGGGAACCAATTGGCGGTATTCGGGAGGCGGATATACGATCATGGAAAAAGTCGTGGAAGATGTAAGCGGTATGCCACTGGAAACGTACACCCGTCAGCATGTATTAGATCCCATGGGGATGACCAAGAGTACGTACGAGCAACCCCTGCCCGCAAAGTACCACCCACAGGCGAGTGCTGCCTACGACGGTATGGGAACCTATATTGACGGTGGCTGGCATAATTATCCCGAACAGGCTGCCGCCGGCTTGTGGACCACCCCCCGCGATCTGTTGCGTTACGCCCTGGAAATGCAGGCAGCCTACGCTGGCGGATCGGACCGTGTCATCAATCAGGAAACGGTGTCGGCTATGCTGACCCGTCACCAGAATAACTGGGGACTGGGCCCCGCCCTGTCAACGGAGGAAGAACCCTTAATCTTTGCCCACGGCGGAAAGAATGCCGGATTTTCCAACACCTTTATGGCTTTCGCCAAAAAGGGTGGGGGCGGCTTGGCCATCATGACTAATGCCGACCAGGGGACTTCCCTGATGCGCGAGATTGAGCGCGCTATTTCTGATCACTACGGTTGGGAAACGGCCATGCCAAGACGAGTGGATACCATCATCATTCCGGAGACGGAACGTCCCGGTTTTGAGGGCGATTACGTGTACGACGGGGAAGATGTACGCATGGATGGATACCGGGTCAAACTGACCTATTCCGGCAATTACCTGACCATCTACGACCCCCAAAACGGACAAGTAAATGAGTTACTGTCCCTGCCCGAAGACCGCTTCATCGATCGGAACTCCGGTGACCGGGTCATGTTTAGCCGCGCAGAAGACGGCATTCCGAATCGATTTATCTTTTCGGGTGCGTTCCCCTTTCGTAAGGTGGAGTGACGGGCGTGTGAACTTGGTCGATCCAGAGGATCGACCACCAACTCACCCATTTTCCCCTTCCGCGTCGGCTACCTGAGCGTT
>JASBTH010000359.1 GCA_030148525.1 Saprospiraceae bacterium
GGTTGCGTAGTTACGGTCATCTAATTGGTTTACAGCGGGATACTCTCCGAAAGAATTGTCTGTTGGAACCTCGTGGTTTCCCAAAAATTCCAAAAGGCCCCTATCCCCAAAACGTTAACAAAAGTAAATTGCCTAATTCTATATCTTTATAAAAACCAAGCACTTACCCTTTTTTCTGGTTTGGAACCTTGAATAAATAAAAAAGAATCCATATTATTATCAATAGAAAATCACATGATTGCCTCCTTATCGCCGTCAAGGACAAGAACTTTCCCCGTTATTCTTTAGCGATACTACGATCACAACCATAATCATGCACAAGGTATCTGAATAATACCTTATTTAATTGTTTGCGATCGGTACCAACCTAGGAAAGTTATTATCTATACCACATTTGATTGCACGCGTCAGCTGATAAGTTGCATAACGCTCTAAGTAAAGAGTGTTCCAGCATATGTAGCTGTATTTCAATCATGTTGTCAAAGTCGATTTAGCTTTTGTATGACCAAAAGCCTGGTCGTCTTTTGCCCGGAGACCACAAAATCCTTTAACCCTTAAACAGGATTACTATGGACGTTTTAGTGAGTCTGATCAACCAACTCCGGCGTAACAAGATCAAAAACCTGGAAATCTTCCACCATCGAGCGCTACAATCTTCCGGTAAATTGGGAGAATTATACCAACGTTTGTACCACGAATCAATGGACATCAATCCCGAGCAGGTCGCACTTGACCTTGGCTACGACTCAGATGCGGATTCGACCTTCAAAAACCTGAAAAAGGAACTCAAAGACCGTTTGATCAACACCCTGTTTTTGGTTGATTCAGCAGGTGCAAAATACGGTCACCTCGAAGGTGCATACATGCATTGCTGGAAAGAATGGGCAGCAGCCAAAATCCTGTTTGCCCGCGGTGCCACCCCGGCCGCTATTGACCTGACCCACCGTGTATTTGTGCGGGCTGTTCGGTACGAATTCACTGAGCTGGCACTCAATACAAGTCGTTCCCTGAGAATGTACTATGCCACCCGGGGCGCTGATCCCCGAAAATTCAGTGAATACGATGAGTCTTTCGATTATTACCAGGACCTGTTTGAGTGGGAAAGCCTGGCAGAAGGCCACTACACACATCTGATGATTCATTTTTCATCCAGTCGCGCCAGCAAACCGGAGCTAAGCAAGCAAGCTTTCGCTTGCTATGATGAACTTCGTCCGGCATTAGCAAAATACCCCGCTTATCGCCTCCACCGCTACGCAAATTTCATCCGCCTCATTGCCTATATGAGCCAGCATGATTACGAAACGTCCATTCAAATTTGTGATGAGGCCATCGCTCACTTGAAGGAAAAAGGGTTTGCCGCAAAACAAGCTGTATCCAGCTTTCTTTACCAGAAACTGTTATGCCATACTAAGCTGCGCCAATTCGAGGCAGGACGCCACGCCGCCGAAGAGAGTCTTACCTACGAACTGCCCGGATCCTACAACTGGTTCAAGAACCGCGAGCTTAGCCTCATGCTGGCTTTCCACAGTCGGGAGTACAGTGCAGCCTACCAAATACACCAACAGGTTATCCATCAAAAAAACTACAAAAAGCTGGATCGGGTATCCCGCGAAACCTGGACCATCATCCAGGGCTACCTCTCCTACCTCCAATACATTGGGCGCATCCAATTGCCGGAACATACCAAACGCCCCAAGCGGTTCCGGCTCGGTAAATTCCTGAATGAGGTTCCTATCTTCTCCCGCGACAAGCGGGGGATGAATATCCCGATCCTG
>JASBTH010000365.1 GCA_030148525.1 Saprospiraceae bacterium
AAGAAAAAACCGTGCCGTTAGGTACGGAATATAAAATTGCGTTTTCTTCGAAGAATAAATAATCTTGAACCGCGGCGCTAGAGAGATCGCACATTGGTAAATTAGTCTTCTTACCAATTGTTCGTAAAACCTTTGCCGGTCTTACTTTTTTCGATCGACTTTGGTATGTGCGCGATCCAGCCTCGCCTACACCCTTACGGGCTTCAGCGGCCGCAGGAGGATCAGCGCTCCTTTTCGATCCGTCTACTGGCGGACAACCAGCGCGCAATGAATGCAAAAGCCGTCGTCGTAAAAAACGAAAACAGCGCAAAGACCAGCACCGGCTTAGTCATATCGTTATTGCCGATCATGGTGCCGGTTACCAGCAAGGCCAGGGTAGTATTTTGCAGGCCGACCTCAATACCGATGGTGACGTTTTGGTTGAAAGGTAGTTTTGCCCAACGCCCAACAAGGAATGGCAATATCAGTGCCACCAGGTGCATTCCGAAGGCGATGGGAAAAATGAACATAATATCATCGCGGGTAAGGCCACTTCCCCCCGACTGCTCGTCGGCAAAAAACTTAATGGCAAAAACGATCCCCAGTAATACCACATTGATGTACTTCAGGGGCGACTCAATCTTTTCCGATAAAACGGGAAAACGGCGATGAAATAACAACCCGAGTCCAGCCGGTACCAAAATCACCAGAAATACCTCCCGTAAGGTCGTCCAAAAGCCAAGTGTTACGGCAGTCTGATCCTCCAGAAAGACCGGCAGGCCAACCGAGGTAAAGAACGGAATACTGAACAGGATCAGGAAGCTGTTAATACTGGTCAGGGATATGGATAAAGCTACATCCCCTTTCACCAGATAAGAGATGAAATTAGACGTTGTTCCACCCGGGCAAAGTAACAGGATGAATAATCCAGCCTGATAATAGGGAGTGAGGCTGGTCAGCGGCAGGAGAGTCAGTCCCAGCAAGGGTAAAAACACCATTTGCAGGACCAGACCGATAAGCACGGCTTTGGGGCGTTGAAAGATCTGCCGGTAATCCCCTACCGTAAGACTACTTCCAATTCCGAACATGATCAATCCCAGGACCAGGCTCAATAAAATGTCGATGTACGCCATGCGTTGTTTGCTGTGAAAACCGATCTGATCACAAAATGATCGAAAATAGATAAAAAAACGGGAGCCGAAATCGGCTCCCGTGTTTGCCCTATTTTGGGAATAGGGAACAAGAGGGAATTGAATATTGATTCAAAAATAGGAATATAGTTTTTGAATTGCCAAAAATGATGGACCTAAATGAGGCATTTCTGAGTCAAACCGGAGTGAAGACTACGCAGCGAATTTTCGCTAATTTTCTTCCCCAAATTCGATAAATCCTGTATATTCCCTATTAAAACAGACACACCATGGCCCGAAAATACATATGTATGGACACACTCCGCTTTTTGCTGCATGATGTCCATACCATCCAGGATCTTTTTGCCTACGAGCGCTATCAGGATTTTTCCACTGAAGAGGTCGATATGCTGCTTTCCGCAGCTAAAGACCTGGCCGATCAACACTATTTTCCGCACTTTAAGAGTATGGACGAACACGGTGTGGTCTACGAGGATGGAGAGGTGACCACCCCTCCCGAACTCGGCGACATCATTCGGGCCACCGCCGAAGGAGGCTGGATCGGGGGGAATGATTCCCCCGAAAATGGCGGCATGAACCTGCCCGAGATGGTCTTTGGAATAGCCCAGATGATCTTCCAGGCGGCCA
>JASBTH010000380.1 GCA_030148525.1 Saprospiraceae bacterium
CCCTCCTCGGTTTCCTGGATATTTTCCAGGGTGCCGGCTCGATATTGACCAATTACTTCATTGACATAAGAGCCGATCTCACCAGCCTGTGCCTGGAGCACATCTTTGGACTTAGCATCAACCAATTTTATATCGTAGTACGCAAAGCTGGAATTCTGAAATTCAGGTGGCTTGTTCGGCAGGGTATCCAATGGAATGGTGACCGTCAGGCTATCACCGATACTCATAAGCATCAGCGCTTCTTCCAGGAACGACAAGGCTCGGCCTAAAGTGTTGGTATCGGGGACCTGGATGGCCTGTGGTGTCGGTTGTGTTCTGGAATCAAAAATGGTGCTGTCGTCGCTCCGCATCTGGTATTGAAGGTAGGCAACCATGTTGGGAGAGACGGGATCTCCTTGCTCATCGACATGCATAGTGTATTCGTAACCGGAGGGCAAGGTATTTGGTTCCTCCGGCTGGCATCCTACCAGCAGAAACGAGGCGAAGGCCAAAAGTGCAGTAAATCGCATAAGGTATACGTTAGTTGTTGGTTATAGACAAAACAAAACCACGGCGGTTTTGTGTCAAAAACGTCGCAAAATACAGTTTATTTTCGTGGGAAAGGCGATTACTCGGCCTTTTCGAGAGCTTGTTTATACTCGGGTAATAATCGCTTGAACTTGCGCACCGTAGCCTTGAGTCCGATAAAGCTGGCACCACCCGATGCGTTGCGATGGCCCCCGCCCTTGAAATGCTTCTGCGCAATTTCCTGAACTGAAAAATCACCTTTGGAGCGCAAGCTCAACTTCACAATGGTGGGTTGTTCGGTAATAAAAGCTGCCATCTTGATGTCTCGCAGCCGAAGAATGTAATTGACAATCCCTTCGGTATCACCGCGCTGAATGTCAAACCTGGCGTAATCATCCTTCGTCAGGGTAATGATGCCAGTTTGGTATTCTTCGAGGATCTCCATGCGATTGGCCAGGCAATGTCCGAGCAAGCGCAGGTGTTTCTCATTCATACTGTTGAATATGAGATCCTGCAATTTATAGTCGTCGACCCCCGCCTCAATCAGGTCAGCCACAATGCGATATAACTTAGGAGAGGTGCTGTATTTGAAGGAGCCGGTA
This sequence comes from Saprospiraceae bacterium, assembly GCA_030148525.1. GTDB lineage: Bacteria > Bacteroidota > Bacteroidia > Chitinophagales > Saprospiraceae > DT-110. The sequence continues at coordinate 1,110 of JASBTH010000380.1, forward strand.
TCCGTGAGAATCCCCGTGAACAGGCAGTCCCCAATGGATCGATCCAGCTCGCGGGTCCAGCCCATAAGGTGCAGGAAGTCATAGATTAATTCGCAGGTAGAACTGGCAGTTGTATCCGATAAAATGTAATCGGCAAAAGGCTCTGGATACAGGTGGTGGTCGATCATAACCCGCTTTACATTTTCGCGGGCCATCATGGCTTCCCCCGTTTTATCGATGCGTTCAAGGGAGTTAAAATCCAGACAAAAGAATAGTTCCGCTTTATCAATGGCCTTTTGTGCGTCCTCCGTATCTGTGTCGAAAATAAGTATATCGTCCACTCCCGGCATCCACCCCAGAAAGTCGGGATAATCCGATGGGCAAACAATGGTGACCGAGTGATTATTTTTCTCCAGGAGGTGCCGCAATCCCAAACTCGAACCGATGGCGTCTCCATCGGGATTCCGGTGCGTAGTGATAACTATATCTTTGGGAAAGGTAAGTAGTTCCTTTAATTCATGAATATTTTCCATGCACAAGTATTCAATATGGGTTAGCTTAATAACGGGGCCTGTCAATTGACTAACCATAGCGCTTGTAAAAAGGCCAAAAATAGGCAAATTAACGGAAATATCATACGTGGTAATGATCGTCATTAAAATCGATTGTGTACTTTTGCGCGACTTTTGACATCCAAAACTGCGTGGCTACGGTGGTCACGCCTAAACGCAAGAACACATGGCTGGAAACAGAACCTTTACCATGATCAAGCCGGATGCGGTCCGCAATGGGCATATCGGCGCAATCCTAGCAAAAATCAACGAAGCGGGTTTCCGTATTGTTGCTATGAAATTCACTAAACTGAGCCAGGAAAAGGCGGGTGAATTCTACGAAGTACACAAAGAACGCCCTTTTTATGGCGAATTGGTAGACTTTATGTCTTCCGGTCCTATTGTCGCAGCCGCTCTGGAAAAAGACAATGCCGTGGAAGATTTCCGCAAACTGATCGGTGCTACCAATCCTTCTGAAGCTGCCGAAGGTACCATCCGTGCCCTCTACGCCACCAGCATTGGTGAGAACGCCGTGCACGGTGCCGACTCTGACGAGAATGCCGAGCGCGAGATTGCTTTCCACTTTTCACGCTACGAACAATTCTAAAGCGGAAAGCGGAAGTTTCTGTAACCGCATGAACTTCGATTCATAAAAAAAGACGTACCGGTCTGGCTGGTACGTCTTTTTTGTAATTATTAATTTTTAGTGCTTAATTTTTAATTAAAGGTACATGCAATTAAAAATTATTCATTAAAAATTAAAACCTACTCCAACGCCTTGATCATGGCCGCAATACTCGCCCGGTTGCGGTAATTAGGGTCAAATTGCCGGTAGATGATCTCACCCTCCTGATTGATGATATAGGTAGCCGGTACTGGCAAGAAGGGCTCTTCGTCCCCGTTATTCTCTTCGATGCTTTCGCCTTTGCCGCGTTTAATACGTTCGTTGTAGGCATCCGTGACACGGAAGGTGACATCGTAGGCATCCATGATACTGTGATCCAGATCGGACAGGATGCGGAATTTAGCGTCGGCCTTTTTGATGGTTTTCTGTACGTTGTTATTAGTCTCGGGGGTGACTGCGACGACCTGGGCGCCGGCATCCACGATCAATTGCAGGCTATCCTGGAAACGTTTCAGGTAGCGCGTACATACGGGGCACCAATCACCTCGGTAAAAGATCAGAACGACTTCTCCCTCTTCCAGCATTCCTTCCAGGCTCACCTCCTGACTGTACTGATCAACTCCGGAAAAATGGGGGGCCTCCTCCCCTACCATCAGACCCTGAGGTGTGTTCTCTTCGGTCACATCCATTCCTAACCCGGAAAGGTCAGTCTGGGCACAGGCTGTCGCCAAAAAACAGGCGAAAAACAGCATACAAACAGATTGTTTCATAGTTCTTTTGTTTTTGCGAAAGCTACGCAATGAATGGAAGGATATGTGTCGCAGGAAAGACCGTTTTGAAGTCAGAGGTATGAAATCAGACATCAGGAAAGGTCTACCAGGGTAACGCCATCGCCCCCGTGTTCGGCTGCAGGGTGACTGATCTGCATATCGACATTGTACTCCCGAAGTTTTTGCCGGACTGCTTTCCTCAGCGCACCACTACCCTTTCCGTGCAGGATGCGTAAGTTGGTGGTACCATT
>JASBTH010000108.1 GCA_030148525.1 Saprospiraceae bacterium
CCTTTTCGGAAGCGGTATATTTGAACCTCACTGCAGCCTTTTTTCGCCCCGTAGCCATGCTACGAAGCTCAAAAAAGGCTTTGTGAGAACCAAATTCTAGACATTTTCGCCATCAAAAACAAATCCCAAACACGCTCTTAGCGAAAGCTCAACTGCCGGAACCTGCTACCAAGCGTTCGGGACTAAAACCTTTTCTGGCAACATTCGTACATAGACATGCCGTCAAAACACAGGACGACGGTGTGCAGAGCACCGAATTTGGATTATGAAAATTATTTGTATCGGTCGGAATTATGCCGATCACGCCAAGGAGTTGAACAATGCCGTACCGGAAGAGCCGGTGGTTTTTATGAAGCCGCCCACGGCCCTGCTGGTAAATAATAAGCCGCTCTATTACCCGGAGTTCACCGAGGATTTGCATTACGAACTGGAACTGGTGGTCAAGATCGCAAAGAACGGCCGTCACGTACAGCCGGAATTCGCGGCCGACTACTACCGGGAGGTTGCTCTGGGAATTGACTTCACCGCCCGTGACCTGCAAAGCAAACTCAAAAAAGCCGGCAAACCCTGGGAATTGGCCAAGGGGTTCGACGGTTCGGCGGCCATTAGTCCGTTTGTATCTATTGATCGCCTGAACCGGTCGGCCATGGAGTTCGAGTTACTTAAAAACGGGGAGGTGGTTCAGCAGGGTAATACTAAGGATATGCTCTTCCCGATCGAAGATCTGATCGTTTTCGTATCCAAATTCATGAAACTGCAGATGGGTGACTTGATATTTACGGGGACACCGGCGGGTGTCGGCCCGGTAGCTATTGGCGATCGCCTGGAAGGCAAACTGCACACCCGAACCGAGGTCATCACCCTGCTTTCGTGCGATATTAAATAATTGTATTTAGTATGTTTGCGGGGCGGTTGCCCAGGTGTATCGTATCTGCAAGCAATCCCAAACTACATCTAACACAACAAACCATGCCTTACCTATTTACCTCTGAATCCGTAAGTGAAGGACACCCCGATAAAGTGGCTGACCAAATTTCGGATGCGCTGGTCGATCATTTCCTGGCCTTTGATCCACAATCCAAAGTCGCGTGTGAAACGCTGGTAACAACTGGTCAGGTCGTTCTGGCCGGAGAAGTGAAATCCAACACCTATCTCGACGTGCAGCAGATTGCCCGCGATGTCATCAAGCGTATTGGTTATACCAAGAGCGAGTATATGTTTGAGGCGAACTCTTGTGGTGTACTCTCAGCTATCCACGAACAATCACCCGACATTAATCAGGGGGTCGATCGCGGCAATCCCGAAGAACAGGGAGCGGGTGATCAGGGCATGATGTTCGGCTACGCCACCAACGAGACCGACAATTATATGCCGCTGGCCCTCGATCTGTCACACCGCATCCTCAAGGTCCTGGCCGATATTCGCAAGGAAGGCAAAGAAATGACGTACCTGCGTCCGGATTCCAAGGCCCAGGTGACGATCGAATACTCCGACGAACACGTACCCCAGCGAATTGACACCATCGTGGTCTCTACCCAGCACGATGATTTCGACGAAGACGAAACCATGCTGGCCAAGATCCGCGAAGATGTGATTAACATCGTAATACCCCGGGTAAAGGCTACCTGCATGGATAAGGTGCAACGCCTGTTCGAAGGAGACATCACTTACCACATTAACCCGACCGGCAAGTTCGTGATCGGCGGCCCCCACGGCGATACCGGCCTGACCGGCCGCAAGATCATCGTCGATACCTACGGTGGCAAAGGTGCCCACGGTGGTGGTGCTTTCTCCGGTAAGGATCCCTCGAAAGTGGACCGCTCGGCAGCCTACGCAACCCGCCATATCGCGAAAAACCTGGTAGCCGCCGGGGTGTGTACCGAGGTATTGGTGCAGGTGTCCTACGCCATCGGCGTCGCTGAACCCACCAACATTTACATCCAGACTTACGGCACTGCACAGGTGGATATGAACGACAGCCAGATCGCCGCCAAAGTCCGCGAGATCTTCGATATGCGTCCGTACGCCATCGAACAACGCCTCAAACTCCGCAACCCCATCTACAGCGACACGGCTGCCTACGGCCATATGGGGCGCGACCCGCAAACCATCAAGGTTACCCTCATCAATGGAAGTGGGGAAACCATCACCAAAGAAGTGGAAACCTTTACCTGGGAGAAGCTGGATTACGTGGAGAAGATCAAGGGGGCGTTTGGGGTGTAAGTAATTATTAATTTTTAGTGATTAATTTTTAATTAATCGCTTTGAAATAAAATGGCGTGTCTTCTGCCAGAAGGCACGCCATTTTTCGTATTCGTTGTAGAGACGCGATTTATCGCGTCTGGGTTATTGTCCGCCGGGAGGGCTAAATATGGTCGGCGCCAGGCGTTAATCCATCTCCAATCGCCCCGAAAGAAAAATTTGATCCAGCTTGTTATCCAGTATTTTATACCAAGCAGTGGAATCAGCTTTGGAAATGGCATACCAACCGCCGGCATTTATGGACACAGCTATAGTGTCCCCGTTTTGAAAAATCTTCCCGTTATACGAGCAGGGCCAATGGGCATAGTAATGGTGCCATTCCGAACCATTCATGGATTGACCCTTTTCCAGAAGACTTTTTATGTGGCTATCAGGTACAGTCCAGGAAATGCAACTCATGGAATCGCTCTTATTTGGAGCAAGCGTATTGCTTTTTGCGAAAGCAGAAACCGTGAAGAAGGAATCGGGCTGGAACGAAAAAACGTATTGACCGTCGGGGGCAATCGCCTGGTTCGCACCGTATTCGGAACAGCTTGTCAATAGGGTAAAAAGGACTACTACAAGAATTCTGGAAACCGTCCAAGCAATCATATTATAAGGCTTAGGCTGGTATATGAATTTGGAAAGGGTGAATTTCTCCTAATCCCCTAATCTCCTAATCTCCTAATCCCCCTCGGAGGATCGCCCTCCACCACAATCCCCTGCGTCGTAAACGACAGTCCCTGCTGCCCGGAGGTCGAGATCATCACGCCCTCGAACAGGGGCGGGCGCACACCTTGGGCCACGGTCCAGTCGAAGAGAAAGTTGGCACCGGTACCCCCTGAATCGTCGATCTCATCAATGACGATCTCCACCGTTTCCATGGGAGCCAGAAAGATGGTGTTATCGAAATAGGTTCGCAGGAGTGTACCCTCGGTATTGTAATAATCGGCCCGACGAATATAGACGGTATCCTGCCGGTTGGTGTTCCGCATACTGATGGTCGCCGTCAGATTGTGGGTACGATGCTCGGTCAGGCTGTAAATCTCAGAATAGACCGACAAGTACGTACTTCCGGTACGCAGCGAATCAACAACCGGCAGGGTAGCTGATCTCGAGGACCAGTTGACCGGATCGATGGAACTGTACTCCGGTTTGGGTTCGCAGCTTAGTAAAAGACTTCCCAGCAGCAGGATGAAAATACCCGGAGAACGCAATAGTTCCCAAATGGGAATACTACATGGTTGGCGGTTTTCCTTTACTTCGTGAATGCCCGGCCCCTGTCTGGGCGCAGGCTCATGGTCACCGTTCCATGGTCCAGAGTTTTGCCTTAACCTAAACCTTAATCTCAACCTGTTCTCCATACGTGACGATTTTCAATGTTATCTTTAATTGGCGATTCTCGTGACTCCAAAATACCGATTTTTGAAGAGGTGCAGGCTTTCGCCAAAAAGGTTATTCAACACCGTATATTTAAGGCAAAGCCAGACATATGCGCCAAGTCATTAATGACCGGTTTATAATCGATGTTGATCGGGCCGAGGTGACCGACCGCAGCACGGGTGGACACTTACACCTGGAGCCACGATTCGTACAGGTTCTGCAAATATTGATGGATCAAAACGGGCAAACCGTAAACCGGGAAACCTTGGTGGAAGCCGTTTGGGATAATTACGGTGGCGGCGATGAAGCCTTGACTCAGGCCATCTCTCACCTCCGTAAGCACCTCGACGATCCGGATGGACAATTGATCCAAACTATCCCCAAAAAAGGCTACCGGCTGGAGGCTCATCTTGCGGAAGCCCCCGAAGCCACTTCCGGATCGGTGATCCCGCCCTTCAGCGTACTGATCATGCTGATCATGGTCATTCTGGGTATCTATCTGGCCATTCGGTATTACGACCAGCCGGCTGATGCGCCGGTTCCGCCACCGGCGAAGGAATTGGAGAATGGGAGAGTTGGGGAATGGGATCCTTCTTTTTAGTGATCAATGGTCAGTGCTCGGTGCTCAATGTACTGCCTGGATTCTAATTGAGCACTGAGCAATCATCATTTAGCATTCTCATGGAAATCATCGGTAAAATGCCCCCGATGCTGTCCTTTTTCGAATTTGGCTTTGTTAAAGAATATCCTCCTGCAAATCCTGTATAAACCATTTCATAAAATAGACATAGGTATTACTCTGAATTCGAAACACCAAGACTGCAAATAATGCCAGAAATACTGCCGAAAGCGGAGAGATAAACACGGAAATAACGCATAATACAAGTAGCAAGATGAATCCAGCTTGCCATATTATTTCCTCCAGGGGACTGATCGAAATGATTGTCTCTGGTTTATTCTGTATATCGTAAACGGCCCGGTAGCTTCTTTTGAAGATCTCAAAGGGCAATAGG